>JALULU010000217.1 GCA_027040585.1 Acidobacteriota bacterium
CTGCTGGTAAACAACTAGGAAGAGATATTGAACTTCCAGTACTACATATGCCACAAATGATAGCACTAGCTCTTGGTTGTACAAAAGAAGAGATAGGCTTAAAATTCAATGTAACAAAAGCTACAGACTTAATGTAATTCTTTTAGTAATCTCCTTTATAGGAGGTTATTATTATCCTACTTTTTATGCTACAATATAAATATGAAAAAAATATTTTTAATTCTATTCTATATTCCATTTTTACTATATTCTAATATTGATATATCTAAAAGTGACAATCAATCAATTCTACAATTTAGTAATATTTTAATTACAGATAAGAATATTAGTTTTGATAAAATCAAAACTCTTCCTTTTAAAACTTATACTAAAAAGCATATAAATTTAGGTGCTATCAAAAAAGCTGTTTGGTTACAGTTTACTATTCACAATAGTGCAAATAAAACGGTAACAAAGAAATTAGTTATAAGCTCTCCACTAATAGAGGAGTTAGTATTATATGGAGAGAAAAAAAAGTATAGTGGTATTTTATCTATGCATAAAGACTCTCTTTATCACACCTTTACAATATCTTTAAAGCCAAAACAGACACAGACATTTTATTTAAAAGCAACTGCTCACTATTCTCTATTTGATTTTTCACTATATTTAAAAGACTTTAATGCAACTATCAATAATAATAGAGATGAACTTTTACAAAATGTATTTTTCTTAGGTGTTATAAGTGCCTTAATGATATTCTCTATTCTTATTGCAATATATCTTCGAGATATTAGTTTTGCTCTTTATGGACTCTATCTTTTCGCTATTATGTTTCAACAAATCAGTTATACTGGATTAAATAGGTTTATATTCTCTGATAACTTATTAATTTTCGACTTACATATAAGTAGTATAAAGGTTGCCCTACTTATTATAACAGGTTCAATGTTTGCAATTAGTTTTTTACAACTTAAAAAATTCCCAAAGTTATTAAAGCTATATATATTTTTAATCGTTGTAGCCATATTAGAGTGCCTTCTTAAACAAGACTCTGCCATTGGTATATATGCACCAATTTTAACAGGAGCTATTTTTATAATTATAAATTTATTAAGTTCAATATATGTATATTTTAAAGGAATAAAAGAGGCTCGTTTATATATTTTAGGCTTTAGTATGGTCTTTTTGTCTTATATATTTATGATAATTGATGCATTAGGTGTGGTTTCCATTATGGAGAAATACCATAATTTACTACTAATTTCATCTTCTGCAGAGGCTCTATTTCTACTTTTAGCTTTTGCAGATAGATACATGATACTCAGAAAACAAAAAGATGATTTAAGCAATAAATTAATTTCTGAGGTCGAAAGCCGTAACAGAGAGATAGAGCAAGAGGTAATAATAAAAACAAAAGAGTTAAGCCAGGCACTAGAAGAGAAAGAGCTTCTTTTAAAAGAGCTTAACCATAGGGTAAAAAATAACTTACAAATAATTTTATCTATGATTAATTTACAAAAGAGCTCTATTAAAACCAAAGAAGCAAAAGAGAGTTGTAGTAAAATAGAGCAAAGAATAAATGCAATAGCTCATACTTACAGTGCTCTGGTATCAGGAAATAGGTTTAAAAATGTAGATATGCAAAAGTACCTAAGTGGTTTATTAAACGATTTAGAAAACTTTTTTAACAATCCAAATATTAAAATTGTTACGGAGATAGATTTAAATCTACAATTAAAAGAGGCAGTATATATAGGTATAATTATTAATGAATTAGTAACAAACTCTTTTAAATACGCATTTGAAGAAGATACAAAGGGAGATATAACAATAAAACTATACTCACAAAATAGTAAAAATATTTTAGAAGTTATAGATAATGGAAAGGGTTTCGATAAAAATATTAACAGCAAATCATTAGGGTTAAAACTTATAAATATACTAGCAAAAAATCAACTAAATGGAAAAATTATTTTAGATACAAATAATAAGACACATTGTAAAATTATTTTTTAGGGCATCTTCAATGCCATCGTAAGAAATTTTTGTAGTAAAGTTAATGCTTACAATCGCCGTAATTCTGAGTGGAGCGAAGAATCTAACTCAAACTGCCGAGATAAACACTTAACTTTACAGCCGTTTAAACTAAATTCTTCGCATCCGCTCGGAATGACGGCTATGGCATAGTTTTATAACATACTATTTTAAGGATATAGAATTCTTAACGATGGCAATAAAGAGCACCTCTACTAGCAACGGATGTACCTTTTAAGTGTTGCACTAATAAGATGGTA
>JALULU010000218.1 GCA_027040585.1 Acidobacteriota bacterium
GAATAAATAAAAGGAGAAAGTTATGGGTAATAGAAAAAACATACCGGTAAAACTTATTTATAAAGAAGGCAAGGATAATGTGAGGTTTGCAAACCACTTTTCAATTTCACAAATTGATATGGATGTGGTAATAGATGTTGGATTTGTGGATTTAAAAGATGTCATTGAAATTAATAAAAAAATGTCAACAAATTCTTTACAACCAGATGACTACTTACAGTCAAATGTCTTTATAAGACTTGGACTTTCAATAGCTTCGCTTGTAAAATTAAAACAACAATTGGATGGTATAGTATCAAATTTAGAGAGACAGGGAGTAATTACTAAAAAAGGTAATACAAATAAATTTGATATTCAATAGGAGCAAATAAGGTGAAAAAAATATTTTTTCTTTTTTTGCTTTTATCTTTTTTAGTTTCGTGTAGTTCTAGTGAGAATAAGAAAGTAAAAAAAGCAGATTTAAGCTTTCTAAATGTTGAAAAAGAGACGAAAATACCAGAAGAGAACATTGTTTTATTGAAAACTGATTTTGGAGATATAGTTATTAAATTATATC
Organism: Acidobacteriota bacterium; assembly: GCA_027040585.1. Classification (GTDB taxonomy): domain Bacteria; phylum Acidobacteriota; class JAAYUB01; order JAAYUB01; family JAMOQF01; genus JAMOQF01. Next base: position 557 of record JALULU010000218.1, read on the forward strand.
CCAATAAGAGCCCTAAAAGTGTTAAACTCTTTAAAAAACTTTGTGCTAACGGCTTTTATATTGGTACATCTTTTCATAGGGTAATACCAGATGTGTTAATTCAAGGTGGAGACCCATTAAGTAAAGATGGAAATTTATATAATGATGGGACAGGAAGCTATGAGGAAAAAGTTCCACTTGAACAAAACGATCTTAAAATGAAAAGAGGTGCTGTGGCAATTTCCCATCCAGCAGGTTATACAGAGGGTTCAAGTCAATTTTTTATATGTCTCAGGAACATTCCTTCGTGGAACAATAAATATACAATTATAGGTTATGTGATAAGTGGGTTAAATGTTGTGAAAAAAATTTCTCATCTTAAAAGAGGAAGTGGTAGACTTAAAGAGCATCCTTTGATAAAGGTAAAAATATTAAAAATAAAATTTTTAAAAAAATGGAAAAGAAATAAATGATTTACAAAGGAAGTTTAAAAATTACCACCTTGCCTGAAATTTTACACTCAATTTGTATGAGCGAAGCCACTGGCATGCTTGTTCTTCAATTGTACAATATTAAGAAAAAAATTTATTTTGAAGATGGGAAAATATTATTTGCCTACTCAAACTTGAAAAGAGATAGTCTCGGGGATGTACTACTAAGAGAAGGTATTATAACACTTGAACAATACGTTGAAACATCTAAAAAGGTAGTGGCAGGGCTCAGACATGGACAAATTTTACTCAGGGAGAAAATTATAGATTTAAAGGAATTAATTCAGGCGGTTCAAAAGCAGGTTCAGAGTATAATTTTTTCTGTTTTTGACTGGAGCGAAGGATCCTTTGAGTTTATAAAGTCTGAAAAGCGAAAAGAAAGTATAAAACTAAATATAACCTCTTCAAACTTGATTTTTTCAGGGGTTAAGAGAATAGAAGATTGGCAGGTGCTTGAGAAAGTTATAGGATCGCTTGACAACGTTATTGTTAAAGCACCCAATTTTAATAATAAAATTGGTGAAATTAAAGTAAGTCCTGAGGAAACGGATATTCTCTCTTTTTCTAATGGAAAGAAGGTGAGGGAGATATTGCGCAAAAGCCTACTTAAAAATTTTGATACTGCACGTATCTTAGCAGGTTTTATTACAATTGATGTTTTGCGGTCAGTAAAACAGGAAACTTATAAACTCAGTATGTTAACAGGTGATTTTTCTGAAGTTTCCTTTGCTGTAAAACTCTTTAATTCCATATTTGAGGAACTCTTTTTGTATTTAAGTAAAAGGATCGGAACCATATCTGGAAATATTTTAGTTAGATATTTTAATGAAGTTGAGGCAGAATATCCTGAAGTTTTTAAAAATATTTCTCCGGGAGTTTCAGGTAAAATCAATGAAGATATTTTTAAATTAAATTTTGTAAATGGCAATAAGAATGAAAAAGTATTTATTGAGGCTTTGTTTTCTCTTTTGACTTCATATTTTAGAGCCATTGAAGAATCACTTGGTAGGAAAGAAAGGGAACTTTTTGAGGATAAAATAAAGAAAAAAATTAACAAGATGTTTTCTGAAAGGAAAAAGTAAGTGTTTATAACCTTTGAGGGCGTTGATGGGTGTGGTAAGACTACCCAGATTGAGTTATTAAAAGATTATCTGGAAAAGAAGGGGTTTAAAGTATTAATTACTAAAGAGCCCGGTGGAAGTGATCTTGGAGAACACATTGAAAAGGTTTTTAAAAGTAAACATTT
>JALULU010000219.1 GCA_027040585.1 Acidobacteriota bacterium
GCTTTAAGATGTGTCAACTTCTATGAAAGTGAAAAGATGGTAAGAATTAATCAGCTCCCATTGGGATTTAAAGACCTTGAGGAGATTGTACCTGAACCTGTGGAACTCATTTTAATACCAAAGTGTGAGACTAAAGAAGATGTTATTGAGGTAGATAAAAAAATAAGCAATCTTGAGGAAAAATATAATAGAAAAGATAAAATACTTTTAATGCCCATAATTGAGAGTGCAAAGGGAGTTATGAACGCCTACGAAATCGCAGGGGCTTCAAATAGAAACGTTGCCTTAACAATTGGGCTTGAAGACTATACTGCTGACATTGGTATAAAGAGAACTGAAGAGGGAAGAGAAAGTTTTTTTGCAAGGAGTGTGATAGTAAATGCAGCTAAAAGTTTTCAACTTCAACCAATAGATACCGTTTACTCCGATGTGTCAAATATGGAAGGCTTGATGAAGGCTACACTTGAGGCAAAGTCCCTTGGATTTGAAGGAAAGGGTTGTATTCACCCAAGGCAGATTAAGGTTATACATGAGGGTTTTAAACCAAGTGAAGAGGAAATTAAAAAGGCCAAAAAGATTGTAAATGCCCTCGAAGAAGCAAAAAAAAGGGGAAGTGGAGTTGTTTCCCTTGGAAGCAAGATGGTAGATCCACCAGTTGTAAAAAGGGCTGAAAGGATTTTAAAAATGGCTAAAGCAATGAGAATTTTAAAGGAGGCAAGAAATGATTAAAAATGTCCTTGGAAGGGAACTTCCAAATGAAATAAATGGAAAGAAGACAATCCCCTTTATGGGTGTTGGAAAATATAGACCAGAAGGGAAAAAGGCAGCTCCGCCAATTCCCACATGTGCCGACTACCCCTCGGATGGAAATAAGGTGGTATCCTCCTTAAGGGAAGCCTTCGAAAGGTGTGGCTTAAAAGATGGGATGACACTATCAGCCCATCACCACTTTAGAAATGGAGATAAAGTTGTAAATTACATGTTTGATGTCGCCCATGAGATGGGTGTTAAGGATTTAACATTTATCCCAAGCGCCCTTTTTCCATGCCATGAACACCTGATAACCCACCTTGAAAATGGAACAATTCACCACATTGAGGGGAGTTTAAATGGTCCCCTTGGAAGATACTGTTCAGAAGGAAAAATGAGGGGAATGGGGGTTTTAAGATCCCATGGTGGAAGGTATCAGGCAATACAGGACGGTGAGGTTCACATTGACATTGCAGTTATTGCAGCTCCCTGTGCAGATCCTTTTGGAAATGCAAATGGGGTTTATGGAAAATCCGCCTGTGGGCTGCTTGGTTTTGCCCTTGCAGACAGCCAATATGCAGATAGGGTTATCATTGTAACAGATAATTTAGTTGATTTTCCATGTGCTCCTTTTCAAATACATGGCAATTTAGTTGACTATGTTGTGGTAATGGATGAGATTGGGGACCCAAAAAAAATAGTGTCTGGCACAACACAGATAACAAAAAGTCCTGATAGGTTATACATTGCAGAACTTATTGCAAGGTTTATCAGGGATTCTGGAATTATGAGGGATGGATTTTCCTTTCAAGCAGGCGCAGGTGGGACAAGCCTTGCCTTTGCCGTATACCTTAAGGAGATGATGAAGGAAAAGGGGATTAAGGCAAGGTTTATAAGAGGAGGAAGTAATAAATACCTGATTGAAATGCTTGAAGAGGGGTTAACTGATTACATTTTAGATGGTCAGACATTTGATTTATATGGTGTGGAGTCAATAAGAGAACACCCAAATAAGCATGTAACAACATCTCCCTTTACAAGCTACAACTACCATTCAAAGGGAAATTTTGCATCAATGGTTGATGCAGTGGCTTTAGGTGCAACTGAGGTTGATGTAAACTTCAACGCAAACGTTGTAACACACTCTGATGGGGTATTACTCCACGGAATTGGGGGATGGCAAAACTGTTTATTTTCAAATTGTACAATTCTTGCAGTTCCCTCTTTCAGGGACAGAATCCCTGTAATAGTTGATAAGGTAACAACACTTTGCGGGCCAGGGGAATTAATTGATGTAATTGTAACCGAAAGGGGAATTGCAATAAATCCAAGAAGGGAAGATTTAATCGATGCCGTTAAAAATAGCAATCTTCCAATAAGAAAGATTGAGGAAATTAAGGAAGAGGTTGAGGAGATTTGTGGTGGTAAACCCCAAAAGCCAAAGTGGGGGGATAAATTTGTTGCTGCCATAAAATGGGTGGATGGTACTGTAATAGATGCCGTAAGAAATGTCATATTTTGATCTCCACCCTAAAAAAATAAAGGTTTTAACGCTTTACCTTTTAACTTCACTCATTACCTTTTTACCCATTTTCTTTGGAAAGTCCTTATACCTTAAAGATTTTTTCCTATTTGACTATCCCATCTGGCACTTTGTTTCCAAAAATTTGAAAAATTTTAACATTCCCCTCTGGAATCCCCTCTTAAACTTTGGAGAGCCAATCCTTTCAAATACAAACTACCTTCTATTTTACCCCCTTTCATACATAAGAATCTTCTTTAATCCCCTTTTCTCAATCAATCTCTTTGCAATGATCCACCACTTCTTGGGTATGTTTTTCTTCTACCTCCTTTTAAGGGAAATGGATTTTAGCGAAAAAATCTCAATTTTTGGGGGTCTATTTTACGGATTTATAGGGAGCACAATTTCCCTTTTCTACCTCATAAATTTAATCCCATACATTTTCACATTTCCATTCTTTCTCTTTGCCCTTATAAGATTTTTTAAAAATGGAATGCTTAAAGATCTTTTTTTACTTTCAATAACAACTCTACTTCTTATCTCAACCTTTGAGCCATTTTTTTTCGTAGGGGTAATGCTTTCTTCATTTCCCTTTTACATCTTATTTAGAAAAAAGGGATGTGAGAAAAAATTTTTAACTGCTATTTTAATCTCCCTTTTAATCTCCTCACCTTTGATTTTCGGAGGTTACAGGGAATATTTTGAAGGTGCCAGGCAATACACAAAAAATGAAGTTTACAACCTCTCAAAGGGATATGACCTTCCCCCAGAAACAATTGGTAGCTTTTTCTTTGAAAATTTCTTTGAGGAAAACTTTAAGGTTTTAAAGGAAAAAAATTTTTACAGGAAAAAATTTGGGGCAAGGTCCCCACTTTTTATAACCTTTTTTATATCAACTTCACTCCTCTTTTTCTTCTTTCTCTCAATATTTACCCTTAGAAAAAAATTTTTAATCCTGCCATTTTTTTCAATGCTCTTTCTCCTTTTTTCATTCGGTGGATTTTTCCCAACTTTAAATAAAATTTTAAAATCCCTTCCCCTTTTTGGAAATGGAAGGTACACACAAAAATTTATCTTTTTCTTCTCCTTTTTCTTTTTAATCTCATCCATTTTTGGGATTTCAAATTTTTTAAGGGAAAAAAAGAAAAAATACTTAGTTGTTTCACTAATCTTAACCCTTCTAACCCTTACATTTTCATATTTAATTTACCTTAAAATGGTTGATGGTAGAAAAATCTTTCTTTCACCCATTTTTCTTATCTCAACATTTTTAATTTTAGTCCTCTTTAAAAAAGAAAAGCACCTATCTTACATTCTCCCATCAATTATCCTTTTAGAACTACTTTTTGGAAACCTTTATTTCATAAGATTTAAAAATATGAGAACAAAGTCCCTGCTTCCCCTAAAAAATTTAGAGGGGTATAGAGTAACATTCTTAGATGAAAACATTCCACTAAGGGAAAATCTTTCCCTATCAAAATTTTTAAAGATTTCAATGGAAATTGGACTTCCCTTTACTGGATTTAAAGATAACATTTCCTATGGATTTAATGAACCAATAGACTACATGGAGACAAAATATTCTGCCCTGGTCTCAAATTATTTTAGGGAAATCCCACTTAGAAAAAAGTTAATCCTTTCAAAAAAATTAAATGTGAAGTATGTTGCAACCACGGATTTAAAAAATCTAAGTGAAGTCAAGGATTTAGTTAAGAGAATTTATAAAATTAAGGACATCTATTTTTTAGAAATAAAAAATCCCCTTAAAAAACTTTACTTTGTGGAAGGCATTAGGTACGGAGATATTAAACATTTAGCAGATTTTAAGGATAGAAAAATAGCCTTTTTATCAGAAAAGATAAAATTTAATTTTGACTTTAATGGAGGAAAAATAAAAGAAATAGGTGAAAATGAGTACAAAATTTATTCAAAGGGGAGAAACTTTCTCTCACTTACAGAGACCTATTCAAAGAATTGGAAGTGCTATGTGGATGGAAGGGAGGTAAAAATTTACAGGATTAACACAAATTTCATGGGGATAAAAATTGATAAGGGGCTACATTGGGTTAAGTTTGTCTATAAAGTAAGGGGTTTAAATTTTTTTCTACTAATTTCCCTTTTAACCATCCTCTCTATGTCAACAATTTACATTAAAAGGGGGATAAAATCCCCCCTTTAAATCACCCCAGAGGCAATTGCAGTTATTGTTGTAATATTTACTATGTCTTCTACTTTTGATGAGTAGTGAAGAACATTTACAGGTTTTTTCATTCCAAGTAAGATAGGACCAATTGCTTCAGCATTGCTTAAATATTGAACAAGTTTATAGCCGATATTTGCACTAAAAAGTTCTGGAAATACCAGGATTGTTGCATCACCAACAATTTTGGAGTGAGGAAAATTTTCCTTTACAAACTCAGGGACAAGAGCAGCATCCACCTGCATTTCACCATCTACGGCTAAGTCTGGCCTCCTCTCCTTAACAAGATTTACTGCCTTTTGAATTCTATTTACATCTTCATTTTTAACACTTCCAAAACTTGAATAGGATAGAAATGCAACCTTTGGATCAATATCAAAGAATTTTGCCGCCTCTGATGCCATTATTGCAATATCAGCAAGTTCTTCAGATGAAGGCTTAAAGTTAACTGTGGTATCCGCCATTATTAAAATTCTGTTTTCAAGTATCATCATATAAAGTCCTGCCACCCTTTCAATATTATCCCTTACACCTATTATCTCAAGAGCAGGCCTTATTGTCTTTGGATATGAAGATGTAATTCCTCCCACAAGCCCATCACCCATACCACTTTCAAGCATCATCATTCCAAAATAAAAAGGATTTAGGAGTTTAATCCTTGCCTGTCTTGGGGTCATACCTTTGTACTTTCTAAGCTCATAAAGCTTACTTACAAACTCCTCTATTTTATCAAAATTGTGGGGGTCAAAAACTTCATATTCTTTTATTTCAAGTCCAAGAGAATCAATCTTTTCATCAATTACATCTTTATTTCCAATTAAAACAGGTTTTGCTATGCCCTCATCTTCTATTCTCTGGCATGCCCTTAAAATCTTCTCTTCTTCACCTTCAGGAAATATTATCTTTTTATCGTGGTGTTTTACCTTATTTATTGCTATTCTCATAACCTTTTTAGATAGGCCAAGCAATGCCTCAAGCTTTTCCTTATATTCTTCTATATCATCAAATGGATTTAAAGCCACTCCACTTTCAATAGCCGCCTGTGCAACTGCAGGAGCCTCCCATAAAAGTACTCTTGGATCAAAAGGCTTTGGAATTATATATTCCCTTCCAAATTTAAATTTCATACCACCATATGCCTGAGCTACTGAATCGGGAACATCTTCCTTGGCAAGGTCTGCAAGTGCATGTGATGCAGCAACCTTCATCTTAGAATTTATTTTTGTTGCCTTTACATCAAGTGCTCCCCTGAATATAAATGGAAATCCAAGTACATTGTTTACCTGATTTGGATAATCACTTCTTCCAGTTGCCATAATTACATCGGGTCTTGCATCTTTTGCATCTTCATAAGTAATTTCAGGATCTGGATTTGCCATTGCAAAAATTATTGGGTTGTCATTCATCTTTTTAACCATCTCTTTTGTAACAAGTCCTTTTGTGGAAACACCTAAAAATACATCCGCACCTTCCATTGCCTCTTCAAGTGTACGTAGCTTCGTATCCCTTGCAAAGAATTCCTTGTAGGGGTTCATACCTACACCTCTTCCCTTATAAACAACTCCCTTACTATCAACAAGTGTTACATTTTCTCTCTTTACACCAAGTTCAATTATCATTTTTCCACAGGCAATTCCAGCGGCACCTGCTCCACAGACAACAACCTTCATTTTATCCAAATCCTTTTCAACCACTTCAGCAGCATTTAAAATTGCCGCACCTGCAATTATTGCCGTACCATGTTGATCGTCATGAAAAACAGGAATATTCATAAGTTCTATAAGCTTTTCCTCTATATAAAAGCATTCAGGTGCCTTAATATCCTCAAGATTAATACCGCCAAATGTTGGTTCTAAAAGTTTTACAGCGTTTATAATCTCATCTGGATTTTCAGTAGCAAGTTCAATATCAAACACATCAATGTTTGCAAATCTTTTAAAAAGTACACCTTTTCCTTCCATAACAGGCTTTCCAGCAAGTGCGCCTATATTCCCAAGTCCTAAAACAGCTGTACAATTTGAAACAACAGCTACAAGATTTCCCTTATTTGTATATTTAAATACATCTTCAGGTCTATCCTTAATTTTTAAACATGGTATTGCAACCCCTGGTGTATAGGCCAGTGATAAGTCTCTCTGGGTAAGACATGGCTTTGTGGCAATAACTGCCAATTTTCCAGGTCTTCCCTTTGAGTGATACTCAAGTGCTTCTTCTTCTCTTATTTTTGCACACATAATATATCCTCCTAAAATTTTATTTCTTCTCTATATTCTCCAAAAACTTCTCTTAAGGCATTGGATATCTCACCTAAAGTGGCATAATTTCTAACTGCCTCAAGAATTGGAAACATTAAATTTTCATTACCCCTTGCAATGTCTTTTACACTTTCAAGAGATTTTTTAACTTTCTCATTATTTCTCTCACTTTTCAACTTTCTAACCCTCTCCACCTGTTTCTTTTCAACCTCTTCATCTATTTTTAAAATGTCAAATTCTTTATCTTCTTTTATCTGAAATTTATTTACACCAATTACAATCTTTTCTCCCCTCTCAACTTCCATCTGATATTTATAGGCTGAATCCTGTATTTCCCTTTGCACATAGCCAGATTCTATAGCCCTTAACATCCCACCCATATCATCAATTTTTTTTATATATTCCATTGCCCTTTTTTCAATCTCATCTGTGAGATTTTCCAGATAATATGAACCGGCAAGGGGGTCAACCGTATCTGTAACACCACTTTCATAGCCAATCACCTGCTGAGTCCTTAAGGCAAGTCTCGCTGAACTCTCAGTTGGAAGAGAAAGAGCCTCATCCATTGAATTTGTGTGAAGTGATTGGGTGCCTCCCAAAACTGCAGAAAGAGCCTGAATTGTAACCCTTACGACATTTACTTCAGGTTGCTGTGCTGTAAGTGTTGAACCAGCTGTCTGTGTGTGAAATCTGAGTCTTAAAGCTGAAGGATTGATTGCCTTAAACCTATCCTTCATAATCTTTGCCCATATTCTTCTTGCTGCCCTAAACTTTGCAATTTCCTCAAGGAAATTGTTGTGTGCATTAAAGAAAAAGGAAAGTCTCGGTGCAAATTTATTTACGTCAAGTCCCTTTTTTACTGCAGCCTCTACATACGCTATCCCATCAGCCAGTGTAAAAGCCACTTCCTGTACTGCTGTTGCCCCAGCCTCTCTTATATGATAGCCACTTATGGAAATTGTATTCCATTTTGGAACATATTTAGAACAGTAGTCAAAGATATCCGTGATAATTCTAAGAGATGGAGATGGTGGATAAATATATGTACCCCTCGCAATATATTCTTTTAAGATATCATTCTGTATTGTCCCTGATAATTTTTCTGGGACAACACCCTGTTTTTCACCAACAACAATGTACATGGCAAGTAAAATTGCCGCAGTGGCATTTATTGTCATTGAAGTGGAAACTTTATCAAGGGGAATTTTGTCAAATAGGGTTTCCATATCCAAAAGAGAATCTATTGCAACACCAACTTTTCCAACCTCGCCTTTTGAAAGGGGATGGTCTGAATCGTAACCTATCTGTGTAGGTAAGTCAAAGGCAACACTAAGTCCTGTCTGTCCCTGTTCGAGTAAATACCTGTATCTTTTATTAGACTCCTCTGCTGTAGCATATCCAGCATACTGTCTCATTGTCCATAGTCTTGTCCTGTACATCTCAGGATAAACACCACGGGTAAATGGATATTTTCCCGGCATCCCTAACTTTTCTTCATAGTCAAATGGATCAATGTCTTCGGGCTTGTAAACACTTTTAATCTCAATTCCTGAGGAAGTTAAAAACTTTTTTTTATCTTCCATTTTATTAACCCCTAAAAAAGCATTTCGTATTCTACAATAAATTTAAAAATATTACAATTGTTTAATTTTTATTAAAAATTTTTCTCCACAAATGTCAAAATTGAAATATAACCCAAAATGGAAATTAATGAAAATAAAAAGAAAAAATTATCAAGATTTTTAATTTTAATTTCACTATTTCTCTCAAAGGGAGTCCTCTCCATTTTGTCAATTTTCTTAGCTATTTCATAAAGAGCTTTTCCATCAGTTGCTCTAAAATATCTTCCCCCGGTCTTTTTTGCAATCTTTTTTAAAATCTTTTCATCAAATTGCACAATTCTTTTCACATAAACCGGTTCATTAAACATGTTTAAACCAAGCACATCTGCTTTTTTACCAGAACCTATACCTATGGTGTATATTTTTATGTTATAATCTCTGGCAAAATCTGCAGCTGTCAGAGGTGAAATTTCTCCCCTGTTGTTGCTACCATCTGTAATAAGAAGCAATACCTTACTTTTTGCCTTTGAATGTCTCAATAGATTTATCCCATTTACAATTGCCATACCAATTGCAGTACCATCTAAATCAAAGGGAATCAATTGAATACTACTTATTAAGTTAATCAATGTATTGTGGTCAAGTGTTAAAGGCGAAATAACATATGTATCTGCCGCAAATGTAAGTAAGGCAA
>JALULU010000220.1 GCA_027040585.1 Acidobacteriota bacterium
GAATTTTGACCTGCTTAAGGAAAATGTAAAGGGGTATAGAAGGACAAAAAAGATAAAAACGACAATGATAAAGTATGGACAATTTACGTTTATATTTGAGCCCAATAGAGTTGCAATTGTTTGCTCTTCTGATTTATTCGCAGATACTGTTGTATTTGATAAAACATATGATCCAAATATGGTTAATTCATTATTAAACTTTAGAAAGGATTCCAAACTCTATAAAGCCGGGAAGCAGATGGTGGCAGATAAGAACTGGATAGATAAGTTTTACAGATCGTTAAGCAATGAAGAAACGAGGAAGCAATTTGAGGTTTATTGGTTTAAACAGGAAATTTTAGAAGGTGTTGCAAGAGGAGCTCCTGAACAAGGTTTAAACAATGATGGTGTGGCTGATCAGACAACGTATGCTCCTCTAATGAAGTCAGCAGTTAGCGAATTTGGAGGTATGCACATGTTAGTTATGAAATGGGTTGATCCTGATACCAAAGAAACACATGTTCATTTAATATCAACATATAGAGTTGAAGATGGTGGTGGTCAAATTATAGGAGGTTTATACGCAGGTCCAGGCAATCCATTAGTCCCATTTGAAAGAGAATTGGTCATTCCGAAGGGTTGGGAGGTTGAATGGATTAGTTTTGAAATTTGGGATCCTGAAATTCATAAGAAAGGTGATAGAGTAACCTTAATACCAACTATAAAAATAAAAAATAAAAATGGAAATTCAAAAATTCTAATGGACCTTTTAGATCTTGGATTAGAAGGAAATAGATTAGATGAAGTTATTAATATTATAGAATAATAGAGGTTATATTATGTTTGTTTTTCAAAATAGTGGGGGGGTTGGAGATCGGCTTAAAAGTGATGAAGTTAAGCCAAAAATCATCGCCATCACCTTTAACCCAAACTCTTTAACTCTTCAAGATGGAAAAGAGAAGAATGAGTTTTATCTAATTTCTTCCAAAAAAGATAAAACAGGTTCAATATATACAAATAATTCTGGAACAGTTTATGTGGATCCTTCTGGAAATGTAATAACCTATACTGATAAAAACAACAATACTATAATTTATGAAAAAGATTTATCAGGTCAATGGACTAAAAAACAACCAACAACTACTAAAATAATTTATAATGCTACTACTAACATAATAACTCTCAACAACGAAACCTACACATGCCAAGATGCTTCATGTAGTACAAATGGAATGCATAAATTTGTATTGAAAAATAAATATGGTGAAATTATCAAAACTATCCGCGCCGTAATTGAAAATAACAAACTAAACCTATTTCCCAAAACCCCAACAAACTGAAAAAATTCCCAGGGAGGGCTCAAATCCTCCCCCCTCCATTTTTCACCATTTTTTTCCCACCACTTTTCATTTTGGTTAATTTAACAGGTTAATTTAACAGGTCTGTCCCCGCCAAAAATTCATACACAGACAAGAATGTCTGTGCTACAATCTGTGCTACAATCAAATTTCCTGCCTGTGCCAGTAGTGTAACACAGGCATTCCTGCCTGTGATTCTGACACATGATTCATACACAGACAAAATTAATACACAAACAAAATTCAGACACAGACAAGAATGTCTGTGCTACATTCGTGTCTGTGCTACATTCTGAATTGTGTTTGCATAAGTGTTCAATTTCCTGTAAAATATCTTTATAAAAGGAATTTTAAGGAAAAAATTATGAAAAAATTACCAATTGGATTAAACAGTTTAAAAAACATAATAAATGAAGGTTTTTTATATGTGGATAAAACAGAGAAAATCTTTCAGTTAATAGATAGTGGAAGATATTTTTTCCTCTCCCGTCCAAGGAGATTTGGAAAGACCTTAACAGTTGATACACTAAAACATATATTTGAAGGGAATAAGGAACTATTTAAGGGACTTTACATTTACGATAAATGGAATTGGGAAGAGAAATTTCCAGTGATAAGGGTTGATTTCAGTCAAATACCCACAAAGGATTCAAACCTTTTTGAAAGCTCACTTCTTAAATATTTAAAGAGCATAGGAAGGGATTTGGATATAGGTGAGATAGATGAGGATTTTTATGGGAATTATTTCAGGGAATTAATTATAAGTGCAAATAAAAAATATGAGAATAAAGTTGTTGTTTTAATAGATGAGTATGATAAGCCAATACTTGATAACATTGAAAAGCCCGAGTTTGCAGAGGAGATAAGGGATTTACTCTCAAATTTTTATGGGGTACTAAAGGGACTTGATGAGTATTTGAGA
>JALULU010000221.1 GCA_027040585.1 Acidobacteriota bacterium
AAAATTTAAGGCAATTGGGATAGATTTTGATGGGGTAAGTTTAAATTTAGAAAATCTTATGAAACAAAAAGATAGAATTGTAAGTGGTATGCAAAAGGGGGTTAAGTTTTTACTTAAAAATAAAGGGGTTGATATTTATGAAGGTTTTGGAAGAATTATAAATCAAAATGAGGTTGAAATAAGTGGAGAAGGCGGGGTTAAAAGGGTAAATGCTAAAAATGTTGTTATTTCTACAGGTTCCATCTCAAAGGATTTGCCCCACATCAAGTTTGATGGAAGGTACTTTGTCTCAAGTGATGAGATGTTAAATGTTGAAAGCATACCGGAAAAAATTGGAATAATAGGTGCAGGTGCTGTTGGGGTTGAATTTGCTTCAATTTACAGAAGTTTTGGAAGTGATGTAACAATTATTGAACTTTTACCTCATTTACTTCCACTTTTTGATGAAGAAATTTCCCTTGAAGTTGAAAAAATTTTTAAAAGGAGAAGGATAAAATTTTACACATCTTCCAAGGTAATTGAGGGCAAAGTTTTAGATGAAAGGGCACATCTTAAGATTGAAACAGGTGATGGGAAATTAATTGAGGAGAGTTTTGACGTTGTTTTAATTGCAACTGGAAGAAAACCAAATATCAAAGATATTGGGATTGAGGAAGTTGGGATAGAACTTGAGAGAGGTTTTATAAAGGTGGATGAAAAATGTAGAACATCAGTTAAAAACATCTTTGCCATTGGAGATGTTATAAACACCCCTCAACTTGCCCACGTTGCATCCGCTGAAGGGATTTTTGTTTCAAACTTTGTTTCCGGGAAAAATCCTGAACCTATAAACTATCAAGCAACTCCGTCAGCGGTTTATTCAATACCACCTGTATCTTCTGTGGGATTTACTGAAATGGAGCTAAAGGAGAAGGGAATTTCCTGTGATGTGGCAAAATTTCCCTTTATGGCAAATGGAAAGGCAAAAATTGAGGGGAAAGGTGATGGGTTTGTTAAGTTTTTGACTGAAAAGAAAAGTGGAAAAATTTTAGGGATGCACATGGTTGGTGGAGATGCCCCTGAACATATCTTTTTAGGTGCGCTTGGGATAAACAGTGGATTAAGTATATTTAATATTTCTAAAACAATTTTTCCACACCCTACAATTTCAGAGGCAATTATGGAGGCTGCCCATATTTTAGATGGTGGAGGGATACACATTTAAATGGCAAACATTTTAAAAAAGTTTGAATACTACTACAATCAGAGGACTCTACTTGTAAATTACGTTAAAAAGGATTTGAGGGAAAAATATGCAGGATCAATACTTGGATTTTACTGGTCTGTTATAAATCCTCTCATTTTGCTTGGTATATACACCTTTGTTTTTTCAGTAATTTTTAAGGTGAGATTTGGTAAAGAAGCTTCCCTTTCAATGTCAGCACTTTATATCTATTGTGGTATGGTTCCCTGGATGGCTTTTCATGAGGCAATAATGAGGTCTACAAATGTATTGGTTGACAATGCTAATATGATAAAGAAGGTGATGTTTCCATCAAAAATTTTACCTATTTACCTCACAATTTCTGCCTTTGTAAATATGCTAATAGGGTTTGGAATACTGATTACCGGTGCAATTATATCCGGTAAAACGAATTTTAAATACTATCCATTCTTATTGGTTTACTTTTTTGCACAATTCTTACTCACCCTTGGATTTGGATGGCTTGGCGCAACTGTAAATGTGTTTATAAGGGATATGAGTCAGATTATTGGTCAGATTTTACTTATATGGATGTACTTAACACCACTTTTTTACACAATGGAATTGATTCCGAAAAACTTTAGAAAGTATGAAAGATTAAATCCCATGGCGCTTTTAATAAAAGGATACAGGGATGTGATTTTAAATCAAACTATGCCAGATGTTATGGCAATGATTAAATTTTGCATAGTCTCTCTGATTATATTTTTCATTGGATATAAAGTTTTTAGTAAAAACCAGCATAAATTTGCAGATGTTTTATAAGAGGTTAAAATCTAACTATTTTATCCTTTCATTTTTTTATCTTTTGTTAAATTTTCTTTACTACATTACAGGGGGGAAATTTTTCTTCTGGCAAAACATCAGGTTTTACTGGCAGTTTTTAGACATAAATTTACTTAAACGGGAATTACTAAAAAGTCTTTTTTACCTGCATTCACAACCACCTCTCTTTAACCTTTTTACAGGAATTATTTTAAAAATACCTTTTATCAGTCCAAAACTTATTGCAGT
>JALULU010000222.1 GCA_027040585.1 Acidobacteriota bacterium
GTCATAAAAAAGATTGATAAACCATTATTAGATCTACTACTTGAACGTGAAGAAGTTGTTAAATTGCATAATTTGATGCATAATTTTCTTTATGAAAAAATTCATGAAACAAGTAATAAAAATTTGCCAAATAAAACCAAATTGCTAGATAAATTAAAGATTAAAGAGAGTCTATTGAAGTTACTTGAGGTTGACGAAGATAACTTAAAATTCTTTTTTATAAAAGATGGTAAACTGGAATTATTTTCTACAATTGAAAGGTTCTGTGATCATTGTCATATGGATGAGTTGATAAAAGAAATGAGAGAAATAGAATTAAGGGACTATGGGAAATCAAAGAATGTTATAATTGATTTAAAGGAAGAAAATTTTGGTAAAAGTGTGTTTATATATTTTATAGAAGGAAATAAGGAAATCTTTTTGTGGGTTACGGGGATTAATTTTGCTTATTTGAAAAATATGATTGTGAAACATAAAGTAGATATAATAGAACTTATTAATGAAGGTTAAACATTAAATACAATTTTTTTTCATTTTCAAATTATCTGGGTAATCAGCTTTAACAATATTATTTTGTCTTTAAAGTTTGTTTTATTTATCCCTTGACTTTAAACTTTTCTCAAATACCATTAACTTTGCCACTTTTTATGGAGGCTAAAATAATGTGTTTCAAGAAGTTTTTTCTCTCTTTTTTAATTTTCTCCATATCTTTGATTTATATATGTGGGGAGGATTTAAAGGTTTTAGATTTAAAGTCTGTAGTAAATTTTGCAATATCTAACAACTCACTTATAAAGGAAACAATTGAAAAGGAAAAAAGTGCTAAATACGAGAAAAAAAGTGCACAGGCTGACTTTTACCCAAAACTTTATTTTTCATATTCCTATACAAGACTTGCTGAAAGTCCTGAGGCATATTTTTTAAATCAGGCTTTTCCCTTTGGACCTAAAAACGATTTTGACTGGAACATTGGATTTAACCAACCGATTTTTTTAGGCTATGCCTTGAGGATTAAGAAAAAAATGGCTGAGGTTGGAATTGACATAAGTAAAATTGAAAGGGATATGGCAACTTTAGATGTGGCACTTATGGTAAAGGTTGCCTATTTTAAGGTTTTAATGACAAAAAGGGAGGTTGAGATTGAAAGGGAATCTGTAAGAAGGTTAAAATCGCACGTAAAGGATGCTAAAAATTTTTACAAAGAGGGGTTAATTCCAAAAAATGATCTTCTAAAATCTCAGGTTGCCCTTTCATATGCTTTGGAAAATTTAGAGAAGGCAAAAAGGGATTTAACTCTTTCAAAGTCAAATTTAAACAGGATTTTAATGTGGGATATTGATAAAAAAATAGAAGTAAAGGATATAAAAGATGTTAAAAAGATAACCTTTAATTTAGATAATTTATACAGAGAGGCGGATGGGAAAAGCCCTGAGTTGAGGTTGTTAAAAAAATACATTGATATGGGGGATTTAAAGATAAGGTTAGCAAAAAGCAGTTACTATCCTAAGATTTTTCTTTTTGGAAAATATGAACAGGTTGGGGACAACTTCGGCGCAACAAACAACGACTATCAGAATTACAACAACTTTTATTTTGGGGTTTCCCTTAAGTGGGATTTTTTTGAGTGGGGCAAAAAAAAGGCAGAAGTTGCAAAGAGTAAATATGAGAGAAACAGTTTGGTTGAGAAGTTAAAGGGGATAAGGGATATGGTTTTACTGGATGTTAAAAAGGGCTTTGAGGATTTAAAGGTTTCTGAAAGAAATATAATAACTGCAAAAGGGGCACTTAAACAGGCAGAGGAAAATTTTAGGATAGCCAATTTAAGGTACAGGGAGGGGCTTACAAATTCAACGGAGGTTTTGGATGCAGAGGAGTACCTTGTAAAGGCAAAGGCAAACTACTTTTCATCCCTCTATGGATATGAGATAGCAAAGGCGAAGTTATTAAGGGCAGTTGGGAAGATGTAAAACGGTGCCAGGCACGAATGTAGCACAGGCACGAATGTAGCACAGACATTCTTGTCTGTGTCTGAATTTTGTTTGTGTATTAATTTTGTCTGTGTATGAATCATGTGTCAGAATCACAGGCAGGAATGCCTGTGTTACACTACTGGCACAGGCAGAAAATTTTGGGGGGACAGATCTATAAAATGGTGCCAGACACAATTTTGATTATTGGATTTTACTGGAGTAATTTATAAGTTCTAAATTTAACCTTTAAAAAATACCCTGAATTTGACCCTTGCTT
>JALULU010000223.1 GCA_027040585.1 Acidobacteriota bacterium
TTTTTAAGTTTATTTTTTAAGTTTGAAAAGCCACCTATGATTATTTGTAAAAGGTTATTTAAATTATGAGCTAATCCCCCTGCAAAAATACCCAATGCTTCCAATCTTTGCATTTTGCTAAGCCTTTTTTGTAAACTTTTTTGTTTTGTTATTTCAAGGGCATTTAGCAGGATTAAATCTTTTCCTTCATGATTTACCACAACTGAATGAATTATCAAATTTTTTATTTCACCATTTTTAGATACTATTCTGATTTCATATTCAGCGTGGTCTTTAAAACCTTTTCTTCTTCTTCCAATTATTTCTGCCACTTTGTTATAATCTGCTGGAAGAATATAGTCTTTAATATTTCCTATTTTGTCTTCTGGGGAAAGATTTAGCGTATCTTTAACCTTATTGTTGTGGAAGAGGATATTTCCATCAAAATCAATTAAAAATACAGGAATTAAGCTTGACTCAATAAGCATCTTATATTTTTCTTCTGTTTCCATCAATTTTTTGGTTCTTCTATTTACTTCTTTTTCAAGTAAATTTTTCTCTTTCTTGTTGAGGTGATATTTATAGAAAGCGATTCCAAAAAATATTGATATTATGAAAAGGATAATGACAATCTGAAACCACGTTGTTTGTAAAAGAGGTGGCGTCACAGTCAACTCAAATGTAAATTTATTTTTAGATTTTGTGCCCCTTGAATTAATTGCAAAAACCTCGAGTTTATAATCTCCAGGCTTTAGATACTGGAAATAAAGTGAGCTTCCTTTGATTTCTGAAAAGTTATTGTTTAAGGGTTCAATCTTATATAAAAATTTGTTAGCTCTTTCGTTATAAAAACTAAGACATCTGAAATTAAAGATTATGTCTGATTTATAATCTATTTTAATTTTTTTGGGGATATTTTTTGTTCTTTTTCCATTAATAATTATGGAGTCAACATAAAATTTTGGTACCATATTTTTGTGTATAATATTTTTATCCTTTTTATATATGATGATTCCACTTGAAGTTCCAAAAAATATTAGTCCGTTATCCGATTTATAAAAGCTATCTCTTCCTGGAATTTCAGAATAAGGTATGTTCATTAATTTATTGAAATCCACTATTTTTTTATTTTTAATGTCATAGTAGGATATTCCCCTACTTGTTCCAATCCATATTAAGTTTTTATCCTTGAGCATAGACCATACATTTAAATTGTTTAATTTGTTTTTTGAAGGTAAAGTCTCAAGTGTCATTCTATTTGACAGTTCAAATATTCCAAGTCCCAGAGTTCCTATGTAAAATTTATTTTTATCTTTATATATTATGGAGGTATTAATCCCTTTTAAAAAAAGTAATTTAACATTTCTGGCTGATTTGCCTAAGAGTTCAAGGTAATATATACCATTGTATGTTGAAATGAGAAAAGTATTTTTTTCAAAGTTGACAATATCTGAGATTTCTCTTCTGTTTATTTCTTCAGGTAACTTAAGTCTCATTACGTTTTTGCCTTTTACAAGTATTGCTCCAAGGTTTCCAACAAGTATATAAGAATCCTTTGAAAGTTTATATCCCTTATAAAAAATGAACCCCTCTAAAGTTATTTTCTTTCCTTTGTACAAATATTTGGCCTTTTTTACCTTCTTGCCATCAAAGATATATGTTCCATTATCTGTTAGAATTACAATCTTTTTTTCATTAAGTTTTAAAAAATTTAGAACAGCTACATTTGTAATAAAAGGAGAAGAAAGGGAAAAATTTGAAGTGTTTAAAATTTGAAATCCCTTCTCTGTTCCAATCAGTAATTTGTTATCGTTAAATTTACATATGGACCATATAAATTCATTGTTTAGCCCTGAAGATTTATTAATATAAATAAGATTTTCTGGTATTTTTTTTAAAACTCCTCCATCTTCTCCAATCCAGATATTTCCTTCATAATCACAAAAAATTCTAAATAAAGTGCCCTCAGTGGCCTTTTTCTTAAGAATCGCTTCACTTAATATTTTGTTTCCCCTTATTAAAAATATCTTGTTTAGAGTAATTGCCCATACGTTGTTGTCTATATCGATTGTGTAATCAATAAAGGCGTCCTCTTTATTTTTTAATTTAATTGAATATATTTTGTTCGAATTTTCTTCGATGGTGTAAAATTTTTTATTTGTTAAAATATGCCAGGTCAAATTTGATGGGTTTCTGTCAAATTTTTGAATAAATTCATTTTTTCCAAGTTTAAAGTTCTTAATTTTCAAAGGTTTAGTTTTTCCATTTTTCAGGTTAAAAATCTTATCTCCATCTGTGAAAAAAAAGTTTCCATTTGAATCTAAATAAAGAGAGTAAAAACTATAGTTAAAATGTTCATATGGAGTTTTGTATATAAACTCTTTTTCAGATTGGGGATAGTATTCCAATATTTCATTTTTATAGCACATGAAAAATCTTTTTTTAAAATGGTCATAAACTATCTGTGTTACATTTGCTGAATTGGGAAAAGTTTTGAAATTTACTTTTCTGAATTTTTTTCCGTCAAAAACAAAAACACCGCCTTCTGTTCCTACCCAAATTTGTCCCTCTGAATCTTCGCATATTGAATAAACAGTGGAGTTAAGTAATCCAGAAGAAACAAAAAAGCTTTTAAACACTACTCCGTCAAAAAGTGATATGCCACCATATGTACCAAACCACATTCTTCCCTTTGAATCTTGAAAAATGGTTATAACCTGTGCCTGACAGAGTCCATCTGCCACTGTATATTTTTTAAACAGATATGATATTGATAAAATAGAATTTATTGAAATTATCAGGAAGAGAAGTAAAAAAAATGTTTTAAAAAACCTTTTCATAGAAATAATTTAACATAAAAATTACTCAATTTCTACAATTTCTGAGTTATTAAATGTTTCATTTTCTAAATTTTCTATTTCCATTTTTGTTTCTATTTCAAGTATCTTATATATATTACCTTTTGTTTCTGGATGTTTTGCAATTAGAAAAGAACAACAATCGCTGTAAGGTAGTATGGATGTTTCATACAGTTTAAATTTTCTTGATTTTTCGGTTATTTCTTCTTTATTTAGTCCAATAAGTGGCGTAAATATTGGGTATTTAGAACTATTTTGAATAGCAGATATATTTTCGATGGTTTGGGATGCAACCTGTCCCAGAGAATCTCCGGTGATGAATCCTTTTCCCTTTTCTTTTTTACATATTAAGTTACCTATTCTAAACATTGATCTTCTGTAAATTATCATTCTATATTTTGGTGGACATAAAGTAATAATTTCATTTTGAAGTTTTTCAAATGGAATTAAATATAATTTTGTGGGAGGTGAATTTTTATTTATTATTTTAATAAGTTCAAACACTTTGTTTTTAACCCCACAGGAATCGTTTGTAAAATTGAAAAAATGGGCATAAATAATTTCTGCTCCTCTTATGGACATAAGTTTTGAGGCAACAGGACTGTCTATTCCACCAGAAATTAGTGAAATAAATTTTCCCGATGTTCCAATGGGAAGACCATTTAAGCCTCTTTCCTTTTCAAAAAATATATGAAATTCTTCAGGGTATATAATGATATTAACTTTAAGGTCTGGACTATCAAGGTTTACTTTATGACCAAGTTGAACTATCATACTGCCCAATTTGACATTTACTTCCTGTGAATTTAAAGGAAATCTTTTATCCACCCTTTTGCATCTAACGCCAAAGCTATTAAAGTCCATTTTTTTCACTAATTCCACAGTTTTTTCCAATATATTTTCTTCATCTCTTCTAAATATAAAAGGAAAATAAAAGGTTGAAATACCCGGGATATCTTTTAGAATTTCTTTTATTTTGGATACATCCTTTTCATTTATATTTTCGATCCTCAACCTGCCAAATTCTTGATGCAGATTAAAGTCAATATAATTTTTTTTAAGTATATACCATATATTATCCCTTAATTTTTTTTCAAAAAATTTCCTGTTTTTACCTTTTAACTTTATTTCTGAGTAGTTAACTATGCAAACCCTTTGATTCATTTTCTTCTCCTATTTCAATATCAAAGGGTGATTTTATCAAAAAAAATTTTAAAAAAAGGTGAAATAATTGTAAAATACTACGTTTTATAATTTCAATTATTAATTTTTAAGGAGGGAATATGGGATATATTGAGGCAGTAGTAGATATTTTAAAAGAGGTGGGAAGACCTTTAAATGTTAAAGAAATTGTTAAAATAGGGGTTGAAAAAAATTTTTTGGAGGAGAAAGAAGATAATTTAGAGGAAATTATTGATTCGATGATTTTAAACGATATTAAAACAAAGGGAATTCGTTCAAGTTTTTCGAGAATTGGACCTGGGACTTATTTTATTAGAAATATAAATTTTAATCATAGGCAGTCTAATTTCCATAGAAAAAGAGAAAAATTTATGAGACACAGGGGACAGGAAATTTCTCAAAGAGACGAGGAAAGAGCTGATATCAATTTTAAAGATAACAGCAGGAGGGAAAATAAAAGTTTTTCAGTTGATGATGTTAAAGAAGTAAATAAAGATGTAGATGTGGATAAAAAACACACTGAGGATAAAAAATGGGTAGAGGATAAAAAGCACACAGAAGTTGTAAAAAATGATGCAGCAAAAGCTATAGAAAATATAGGCAAACAGATGAATTATGAAGTAACTTTTGGTGAAGATGGTATAATTTTATGGAAAAGATCCAATAATCCTGAAGTGGCTTTTATAGTTAAACCTGAATTTTCAAGTGCCCTTATGGGGAAAATTGTTGATTTGAGAAATGACAATTTTAGAAAAATTGTTCTTATATTGAATGAGGAGGAAATTGAAAATTCTGAGAGATTTTTCCCAAATGAAGATATAAAGACTTGGTGTGAAATTTGGTCTGACAAGCTAATTAAGGAAATGGGGTACCATTGCGAAAAATTTATAGAAAATTTTAAAAAATTGATAGATTTCAGGGATATAAGCAAAAAAGGTATATATTTTTTTAAATAATTTATAATATTTTAGTATAATTAAACTTAATTAAGTCCTGGAGTGGGAAATGTCGTTAAAAGAGTTTTTAGTGATGGCTACTCCATCACCGCTGGTTAAAGTTTTCGCTTCACCTTACGTGGCTGGAGATTCAATAGAAAAGGCTGTATTAACTGCAAAATCTTTGTGGGAAAATAAAAAACTTTGTTCTACAGTTGACTTACTTGGTGAGGAACTTGAGAGCGATGAAGAGGTTGAAGAGACAATTAAAGTTTATGAGAAATTAATAGATACCCTTGGTGAGCAACCATATGCAACCATTTCTTTAAAGCCATCTCAACTTGGCTCTCATAAAGGAATTGCATATTGTGAAAAAAATATTGAAAATCTTATTGTAAGGGCAAAAAAATTTAACAATATGATAACAATTGATATGGAAGATCACAATTACACTGATATGACCCTTGAAATGTATAGAAATTTAAAGAAAAAGCACAAAAATGTTGGAACAGTTTTACAAGCAAGGCTTTTTAGAACTGAAAATGATATTATGAGTTTAAAGGGATTAAATGCTCATATAAGAATATGTATAGGAATTTATAAAGAACCTCCTGAAATTGCACTTCAAGATAAAACTGAGATGAAGAAAAAGTTACTTAAATACATTGAGTTACTATTTAAAGAGGGACATTATCCTGCAATTGGTACACATGAAGAATGGGTAATCAGTGAGGCTTTAAATATTGCAGATAGATTGAACATACCAAAAAATGGATATGAAATTCAGATGTTAATGGGTGTGCCGCGGGAAAAACTACAACAGGAATTGGTGTCAAATGGAATTACAGTTAGATTGTATGTTCCTTTTGCCACCAAATGGAAATTTGCAATTGGTTACTGTAAAAGAAGACTTATTGCAAATCCAATGATGGGGGTATATGTGGTCAAAAATCTTTTTAAGAGGAACTGATGAATTTAAAACATAAAAGGATACTTTTAAAATTAAGTGGAGAGGCTTTATCTAAAGGTAAGGATATTTTTTCCCTTGATGTTATAGATTTTATTGCTAATGAATTAAAGAAGGTATTGAGTTTAGGTGTGAAGGTAGGTATTGTAATAGGTGGTGGAAACATTTTTAGAGGTAAATTAGGTGAAGATGAGGGCTTTAACAGAGTTGTAGGGGATTATGTTGGAATGATGGCTACAGTTATGAATGCACTTGTTGTTTCAGAAAGATTTAAAAATATTGGAATTAAGTCGGTTGTCTTTAGTGGTATTGAATCCCCTATGGTTATTTATCCTGTGGATGTTTTAAAGGCAAAAACTTTTTTTGAAGAGGGACAGGTGGTTTTCTTTGCTGGTGGTACATCTAATCCCTATTTTACCACAGATTCAGCAGCAGCACTGAGGGCTGTCGAGATGGGATGTGATCTGTTGGTTAAGGCTACAAAAGTTGACGGACTTTATGATAAAGATCCAATGAAATTTGATGGGGCTAAATTTATAAAAAAAGCCACATATAATGAAGTAATAGAAGGTAATTTAAATGTTATGGATTTAACAGCTTTTTCCTTGTGTAAGGAATATGGTGTAAAAATAGCAATTACAAACCTTTTTACTGAAGACAATCTTTTAAAAATTGTTATGGGAGAAAATCCTGGCTCACTTATTGAATAAATGATGTGGGGGTGATAGATGAAAAGATCTTTATTCTTTATTTTAATTTTTGTATTGTTTTTTTCCTTAAATTTGTTTGCAAATGGTGTTTCAATTAAGGCTTATTTTTCAAAGGCTTTTAAAGATGTAAATTATGAGAGAGAAGCGGCAAATAAAGTGATTAAAAATTTTAAATATAACAAAAAATTACCCCCGGTTGGAAAGATGTGTGTTTATATTTTGAGGATAAAGAGAGATGGGACACTTTTAGTGAATTCAAAATGGCGTTCTTCTGGGTATAAAAGTTTTGATAGAGCGTGTAAAAGAGCTATTTTAAAGGCAATCCCTTTTCCAAAATTGCCATCTTCCTATTTCGCAAGGTATCTGGAGGTACACTTTCACTTTGAGGTTGTAAAGTAGTGAAAGATCCTCTATATGGTTTAAATGATAGACAAAAAGAAGCTGTCTTATATTTCGATTCTCCCCTTTTAATAATTGCCGGTGCTGGTAGTGGAAAAACAAGGGTAATAACCCATAAAATTGCATATATTTTACATAAAGGTTTGTTTCCCCCACAAAATATTCTGGCAGTGACCTTTACCAATAAGGCGGCGAGGGAAATGCGGGAAAGAGTAGGGAAATTGGTAGGTGTCTCACCAAACTTTATGCAAATAAGCACTTTCCATTCTTTATGCCTTAAAATTTTAAGGAGAGAAATAGAAAGAATTGGGTGGAAAAGTGATTTTGATGTTGTGGATAGGGATGAGCAAAAAAAAATAGTCAAAAGATTAATGAAAGATTTAAATATTTCTGTTAGTAAAATATCTCCAGATGCCGTATTGAGAGGTATTGGTAAAATTAAATTGAAGTTTAAGAGTTCCAAAGCATATTTGAAATCTTTGCCGCAATTTTTATCTGAAATTGAAGAATATCTTTTAGTGTTATTTCCAGCTTATGAAAAAAGTATTAAAAATTTAAATGGGCTCGACTTTGACGACCTTTTAAATAAGACAAATGAAATTTTTTATAAGTTTCCGGATGTGGCAAAAAAATATTCAGAGAGATTTAGATATATTCTTGTGGATGAATTTCAGGATACAAATCCCCCTCAATATGAGCTTATAAAATTTCTAACCACAACACATAAAAATGTTTGTGTTGTTGGGGATGAAGACCAGTCTATTTATGGTTTTCGGGGTGCAATAATTGAAAATATTTTGAATTTTGAAAGTGATTTTCCAGGTACAAAATTAATCAAACTTGAGCAAAATTATAGGTCTACGAAAAATATTTTGAAAGTTGCTGGAAGTGTTATAAAAAATAATACATTGAGAAGAGGTAAGGTTCTGTGGACAGATGTTGATGGGGGTGAGAAGGTAAAGTTAATTGTGGGGAGAGATTCAGATAGGGAAGTGGAATATGTGATAAATGAAATAGTGGATTTGCAAAAAAAATATCCAGATGAAACAATTGGGATTTTATATCGTATGAATTTTATCTCAAGAAGATATGAAGGAAAGTTGAGGATGATGGGACTAAAATATAAAGTCTATGGTTCCATGAGCTTCTTTAAAAGAAAAGAAGTTAAAGATATGGTTTCATATTTGAAAGTTGTCCTAAATCCCAATAATGACATTTCACTTTTAAGAATAATCAATACACCACCAAGAAAAATAGGTGAAAAGACTGTTGAAAAGTTGAGAAATGGGGCAGAATTTTATAAATGTTCAATTTATGAATTTTTAAGAAAAAATGTTGAAAAAGAGATAAATCATCTTAAAATTTCAACTCCACTTCTAAATTTTTTTAATATGATAGAAGGCTTTAGAAAATTATATAAGCAAATTTCCCTTAAGGAATTATGTAAAACCATTTTTTTAGAGAGTTGTTATAAAGAGTATCTTGAAAGGGATTTATATGATGGTGCTGAAGAGAGAATTGGCAATGTTGAAGAGTTTTCTCTAATGTTAGATGAAGAAGAGGGAAAAGGAAAAACCCTTCCTGAAATAATTGATGAGATTTCACTCCTTACAAGTGGTGATGAGTCAAGCGAAAATGTCAAAATTTTGCTAATGACTATTCACACTGCAAAAGGGCTTGAATTTGACAATGTTTTTTTGGTTTCAATGGAAGATGGGGTTTTGCCCCACATAAAGAGTATTGATTTGGAAGATGAGAATGGTATTGAGGAGGAGAGAAGGTTATGTTATGTAGGAATGACAAGGGCTAAGAAAAGGCTCTATCTCTCCTATGCAAACAGAAAATATAATTATGAAAGT
>JALULU010000224.1 GCA_027040585.1 Acidobacteriota bacterium
AACTGACCTTCTTCTGTTTTTTAGTCTAAAGCAAACCAAATTGTTTTCAAGGGGATTTGCTCTTATTACAAGGTAGCTTCCATTGTCTTTAATATTAAATGCTATTCCTGCCCCCTGATCAATTTTGCCGCTTATTGCTTTAAATTTCACTGAGATTTTTCCATTTGTAAAATTTTTAACCTTTGTGAAAATTGTAAGTGGGAATCTCCTGTAGTATTTTATACCATTAAAAAATTTGCTGGAACTTTTTCCAAAAAGTTTTTTAGAATTTTCTTTTGCGTTTTTAGAAAGTGTCCCATCAACCCATTTTCTACCATCTACAACGTAAACGGTATTGTTTCCGTCTTTCTGAAGGTGCCAGGCACCAACAATTGGCAAAAAATTTATATTGTCTTTGTTCTCAAAATTTTCAAAAAGATTTGAAAATGCAAAAATAAAAGAAAAAAACATAAAAAATACAACAATATAACCTAAATTTTTTCTCATGAGATTCTCCTTTTTAAAGTTTTTTAAAACAAAATTATATGGGATAAAAAAATTTTATTCAACCTAAGTGGTGCCAGGCAGTGAAAATAAATTGGTGTCAGGCATGAATTTTTTTAGATGTAAACTTAATTTAATAGTGCCTGGCACTAAATTTTTGGTGGTGAGATATGTGTGTGGCGCAAGAATTAATTTAAATGATTTAAATGGTGCCAGGCACTTTTTTGAAAATAAATTGATTTATTTTTTTGGTTGGGGGTGGTAAAATTATCACTGGTTTTGTGCCTGTTATTTTGGTGTGTATTTTTTGCATATCTTTTTTAAGTCCTGAGTTTTAGTATATGGATCAAGGAGGAGGTGATAATGATGGGAAATGAGGAAGCTTTTGGAACTGTTGTGAAACTTGATTTACATAAAATTAGAGAGTTGATAAAAAATAAAAATTGGAGAGAGCTTAAAACAATCTTTTCAGTATTATATCCATCAGATATTGCTGAGTTGCTTTCTGAACTTGAGATCGAAGAATGTATTATAATTTTAAGACTTTTGCCACCTGATCTTCAATCTGAAGTGTTTTCAGAGGTTGATACTGATCAACAGGAAGAAATTTTAAAGAATCTTACCAATGAAAATATAAAAACCATCATAAATGAACTTGATCCAGACGATAGAACTGAATTATTTGAAGAGATGCCCTCTGATGTGACAAGGAAACTTATAAACTTGCTTTCTCCTGAAGAGAGAAGGGAAGCTCTTCAGCTTTTAGGTTACCCTGAGGATAGCGTCGGAAGGTTAATGACCCCTGAATACCTTGCTATAAACGCACATTGGACTATAGAAAAGGCTATGGAGCACATAAGGGAGTATGGAAAGGATGCTGAGACCATTGATATTGTCTATGTTGTAGATAAAGATTGGCATCTTTTAGACGATATACCCATAAGAAGACTCATTTTAGCAAATCCCAAAGATAAAGTTGAATCCATTATGGATAGACACTACGTTTCAATAACTGCAACATCCGACCAGGAGGAGGCAATAAAACTTTTTGAAAAATATAATTTGCTTGCGTTACCTGTTACTGATGAGGATGGACATTTACTTGGAATTGTCACAGTTGACGATATCATTGATACCTTAAGGGAAGAGCAGACAGAAGATTTTACTAAATTTTCAGCCATTGAGGCAGATCCCATTGGTCTTGATTTTATAACAAATATAAAAGATGTCCCCATTACCAAGTTGTTCCGAGCAAGAATAACATGGCTTATAGCACTTCTTTTTATGGATTTAATAACAGGTGGAATTATTCAAGGGTTTGAGGCTATGATTGCAAAATATGTTGTGCTTATAACATTTCTTCCAGTACTTGTGGATACAGCGGGAAATGCAGGTTCACAGTCAGCTACCCTTGTGATAAGGGCACTTGCTCTTGGAACTGTTAAGGTAAGGGATTGGCTTTTCCTTCTTGGTAGAGAACTACTTGTTGGGGGTCTTTTAGGCCTTGCCATGGGAGCAGGTATTTCCATTATGGGATTTTATAGAAGTAAAAGTGTGCTAATTATGGAAGTTGTTGTTGTAGCAATGATAGTAAATGTTGTAATTGGAAGTTTAATTGGAGTAATTTTACCTTTTATTTTTACAAAGATAAAAAAGGACCCAGCTACAGCGAGCACTCCTTTAATAACAACTCTGGCAGATATTGTAGGTACAGGTGTTTTTCTATCAATTGCCTATATTATGCTTGGTTAGTAAGTTTTTGATATATTCAATTTTTCATTTTTTTAAAAAAATCTTTTAGAATTGACCAAAATGTGATATCATTAACATAAGAATTTAGAGGTGTTTTTTATGAAAATACTTTTTGTATATCCTGAATATTCACAAACTTTTTGGAGCTTTAAATATGCTCTGAAATTTATTTTTAAAAAAGCCGCCCATCCACCACTTGGAATTTTAACTGTCGCAGCAATGCTTCCAGAGAGTTGGGAAAAGAAATTGGTGGATATGAATGTGGAAAAATTAAAAGAAAAGCATATAAAATGGGCAGATTATGTTTTTATAAGTGCTATGACTGTACAGCGGGAAAGCGCAAATAAAGTTATAACATTATGTAAAAGACTTAATAGAAAAATTGTTGCAGGGGGACCACTTTTCACAGAATTTTTTGAAGAATTTAAAGATGTGGATCATTTTGTTCTAAATGAGGCAGAAATAACGTTACCGCTATTTTTAAAGGATATTGAGAATGGTTGTCCGAAACATATATATAAGACAAATCAATTTCCAGATATTTCAAATACTCCTGTTCCAATGTATGAACTAATAGATATGAAAAAATATGCTCTAATGGATGTCCAATATTCGAGAGGTTGTCCCTTTAACTGTGATTTTTGTGATGTCACAGCACTTTTTGGAAGGAAGGTCAGAACTAAAACAAAGGAGCAAATATTATCTGAACTTGACAATCTCTATAAACTTGGTTGGAGAGGCAGTGTTTTATTTGTGGATGACAATTTTATTGGGAATAAGTCAAAATTAAAAAGAGATATTTTACCTGCAATTATTGATTGGATGAGAAAACATAGATATCCATTTATGTTTTCAACTGAGGCTTCTATAAATTTAGCAGATGATGAGGAATTGATGGAAATGATGGTTGATGCTGGTTTTGACTCGGTATTTGTGGGAATAGAAACGCCTGAAGAAAATTCCCTTGCTGAATGCAGCAAATTTCAAAATAAAAATAGGGATTTGGTGAAATCAGTTGAGAAAATTCAAAAGTTTGGATTAAATGTAACTGGTGGATTTATAGTTGGATTTGACAACGATCCCCCAAATATCTTCCAAAAACAGGTTGATTTTATCAAAAACAGTAGAATTGTTGTGGCAATGGTTGGTCTTTTAAATGCACCTAAAAATACGAGACTATATAAAAGACTTATGGAAGAACATAGGTTACTTAAGGAAATTTCAGGAAACAACACCGACTTTTCTACAAATTTTATACCAAAAATGGACTATAATAAATTAATTGATGGCTATAAATGGTTGATAGATCAATTGTATTCAATTGGTCCTTATTATGAAAGGGTTCTTTCCTTTTTGAAAGAATATAATCCACCTAAAAAGCCTCGTTTTCATTTTGGGTTTTTAAAATTTCATCTTGGATATTTGCTTGCTTTTTTTAAATCCATATGGGTTCTTGGTATAAAAGAGCGTGGAAGAAAGTATTTTTGGAAACTCTTTTTTTGGTCTTTCTTTAAAAGTCCAAAAAAGTTTGCCATGGCAATTACTTATGCTATTTATGGCTATCATTTTAGAAAGACATTTAAATTGTAGAACGTTTTTTTCACTATCCCCAATATTTTGCCTTTAATTATTTAAGTATTTCCATTTTCACTTTTTTATACTTAAGTAGATGTATTAAAATTAGAAGTAATTTAAAAATATTGGAGGGAATAGCTATGTCTAAAAAAGTAAAAATTGGAATCATTATCTGCGATAGGTATAAAAATTGTGCAGGTGGAAAATGTTTTAGATCCCTTTGGAATAGAGAAGGTGCATTTGACATCTATAAAAATATGGATGTTGAAGTGGTGGGATATACTTCCTGTGGCGGCTGTCCTGGCGGAAATATTGAGTATGCACCTGAAGAAATGGTTAAAAATGGTGCAGAGGTAATACATCTTGCCACAGGTTTTGTAGTTGGCTATCCACCTTGTCCATATATCGGATATTTTAAAAATTATATTGAAAAAAAGTTTGGGTTAAAAGTTGTGGTTGGTACACATCCCATTCCTCAAAAATACTATGACACTCATAAAAAGCTTGGCACGTGGGAAACAACTGAATGGAAAGAATTTATTAAGCCGACTTTATGTGATGAAGACATTAGAAAGGCTTATAATTAAATAAGGTTATTTTAACTCTTTATTCTTAAGAATATTTTATAGATATCAAAATATGGATATTGAAAAATTAAATAAAAAAATTAGAGAATGTAAAAGATGTCGCCTTTATAAAACAAGGAAAAATCCTCTTTGTGGTGAAGGAAATTTAAAAGCAAGAATTATGCTGGTTGCTCAGGCACCTGGAGAGGAAGAAGATGAAGAGGGCAGAATGTTTATTGGCCCATCTGGAAAAATTTTAGATGAACTTTTAAATTATGCAGATGTAAAAAGAGAAGAAATTTATATGACAAATCTCATAAAATGTATGTTACCAGACTATAGAAAACCCAAACAGGATGAAATTGATACCTGTAGTTATTATTTAGATGAAGAGATTGAATTTATAAATCCAGATGTGGTTGTACCTCTTGGGTACTATGCCACTAAATATATTATGCAAAAAAATAATGTTCCTATTCCATCAAAAAAGGAATTTTTCTCAGTTTATTCAAAGCTTTTTTTTGTAGAAAATAGGAAAATTTTTCCACTGCCTCATCCCGCTTTCCTGTTGTATAAACCTGAATTTAAGAAGGACCTTTTGAAAAAGTATAAAAAGTTAAAAATTTTAAATGAAGATTGCAAATGGTATCCAGTGTGTCCAATGAGGTTTTACTATAAAACTGGTAAGTTAGAGAAAAAATGGATAGAACTTTACTGCAAGGGGGATTGGGAAAGTTGTATCCGTTATCAAATGGAAGAAAATGGGAAATACCATCCAGATTATATGCTACCTGATGGTACGTTAAATAAAAAATTGGCTGATTAAGGATTTTTTTAAAATGGTGCCAGGCAAAAAATTTTCCGAATTTCTATAAAATTTCTTAATTTCTATAAAATTTTCAATTAAACTTGACTTTTTATATTCTGTAGTTTATCTATATAAGTTTAATTTAAATAGGTTTAGTTGATATAATGGCAAAAATTCTTTTTATAGCTTTTGGGGGAGCACTTGGGGCACTTCTCAGGTATTTTATATCGGGGATCCCATATAAATTTACAGATACAGTATTTCCCGTTGGTACCATGGTTGTGAATTTGTTGGGAGCATTTTTAATTGGATTTTTGTGGGCTTTTTTTGAAAGGGTTATAATACCTGTAAATTATAGTTCTTTTATTTTTATAGGAATTGTTGGGGCTTTTACCACATTTTCAACATTTTGCCTTGAAACTATGAATTTATTTAGAGATGGTGAGGTAAAACTTGCGCTTTTAAATATCTTTTTAAGTAATCTTTTTGGAATTTTTCTTGTATTAGTTGGGTTTATTTCTGCCAAATATGTCTTAATATTTTTAAAAGGGAGGTAGATAAGTGGTTAAATTACCTGAAGACTCGATGCTTTTAAGAATTTTTATAGGTGAAGCTGATAGATATAAGGGAAAGCCACTTTATGAAGAGATTATACTTAAGGCAAGGGAATTAAATATGGCAGGGGGAACAGTTTTAAGGGGTATAATGGGCTTTGGGGCTCATAGCAGGTTACACACTGCAAAGATTTTAAGATTGTCTGAAGATTTACCAATTGTTGTTGAGATTGTTGATACTGAAGAAAAAATAAATCAGCTACTGCCATTTTTAGATGAGGTGGTTGAAGAGGGATTGATAACCCTTGAGAAAATGAAAGTCATTAAATATAGACACAAAGAATAAGAGTTTTTTTGGTTTAAACTCTAACTTCATATTTTTTAAGTAATAAATAGTCTTAATTTTTCAATTGAGTTTATCCTTTTTTTTATGCAATTTTTTATCGTAGATGTCTGACCCCAAATTTTTTGACTGGCACCTGAAAAATAAACACCCGACACAGTTTTAATTCTAGTAAAAAATCCAACCAAAATCATGCCTGGCACCATTTTTGTACACCACCACCACCAATTTTTTGCCTGGCACCATATCAATATGGGGCATGTCTTCGATAAAATCAAGGTATAAAATATTGCCTGGCACCATTTTCAATTTTATTCCCAAAAATTTTTCTTTCTGCCTGGCACCATCTCTCCACGATAACTAAACCACCCTATTTCTCCAAAGTTACAAATTAAAAACTCAGCATCTTTTTCTTTTTATGTTAAAATTATAGTGTAAAATATATTTAAAACGCCCTGGAGGTGTTTATGTTAAAAAAAATTTCATTTTTTATTTTTCTTTTAATTTCATCTTTTACACTTTTATTCTCAGCGGAGATGGGGAAATACAAATACAGTGATTTCAGCAAGCCTAAAAAATGTGGGATGTGCCACAGACAGATCTATCAGGAGTGGAAGGAGAGCATGATGGCAAAATCCTTTACACACAGCTGGGATGATGTGGAGTACTTTAAATTGGCTTTACCACACGCTTTAAAATTTTCCAAAGTGGCTGGTGTTAAAGGTGGATGTATTGCCTGTCATTCTCCAATTGCCTTTTTAAGTGGAGATATTCCACCAAAATCACCAAATGCAAAGACACGTGCAAATGAAGGTGTAAGTTGTGAGGTGTGTCATAACATAACAGGTACAAGTAAAAAAACTCCCTATAATTTTAGCTATACAATAAAACCTGGAGATGTAAAACAGGGACCGAGAAAGGTTTCAGATGCTCCTCATGAAGTTCACTATTCACCATTTTTGAAGACTCCTGAGTTTTGTGCTACCTGTCACGACGAGGCAAGTCCCTACGGTGCGTGGGTTAAAAGCACCTATAGAGAGTGGAAAAATGGTCCCTATGCAAAAGAGGGGACAACCTGTCAGGATTGCCACATGTATAAAGGTCCAGGAATGGTAGCAAATGGGAAATTTAGAAAGGATATGTACCACCACGTATTTCACGGTGCACACTTTAGAAATAAATTGAGAGGTGCAGTGGATGTAGGCTTATATGTTAACAGGAAAAAGGTCTATGCAGGTAGGACTTTAAAGATAAGGGCAGAGCTTTTTAATGGCAAAGTTGGACACTATATTCCTTCAGGATCAACAGAAGAGAGGATGCTATGGCTTGAGGTTTGGGCAATTGATTCATCCGGGCATAAATTCTCTATCCCTGTTAAGAAGAAAGGATTTAAAGGTGAAAAGTATACAATTGCCAATTCAAAAGTTTATGCATATCAGGCAATGGGTAAAATTTTAAATATTAAGGGATTTAAAGGACTTAAAAGAGATGGTGATCTCCCGGATGGTGCAAGGATTTTCAGGAAACCATTTTTGGATCCAGATGGAAATATGACGATATGTCAGTGGTACACAGCGAAAAATACGGTTGTTGACTATAGAATTGGTCCAAGGGAGACAAAGGTTGAAGAATATGTTTGGAAAATACCGGAAAACATAAAATCAGGCGTTGTAAAAATTGAGGCAAGTCTATACTATAGCCTTGTTCCATCATCTGTAGGAAAATTTTTAAAACTTCCAAAAAGTGAATATACTCCAATGCTTGTAAATAGGTCAGAGGTTAAAGTTAAGGTTTTAAAATAATTTAAGGGGGATTTTTCCCCCTTTTTAAGGTTTTTTATGGTTTTTAAAATAGTTATTCCCATTATTATTTTTCTCTTTTTATTGTTTTTTCTTTTAAATTCTATATTTAAAAGGGCAAGGAGAGAGTTATTTGAGAGATTAGACAGTCGTTTTGGAATTGAGAACTTAATTTTGTATTCTACAAGTGCCAACTACTTTGGTAGAAAATCTAAGGGAATGATGCAGGTAAGGGGAAATGGTGCACTTGCCCTTACAGAAGAGGGCATATTTTTTCAAATGGCCATGCCCGATGAGGAATTTTTTATAAACTATTCTGATATTTTATCAGCTGATGTAAGGAAGAGTTTTTTGGGGAAAAGTGTATTTAAACCACTTTTGCATCTTGAATTTAAGTCAAATGGAGAAACTGATGAGGTTGCATGGTATGTTGAAAATCCAGAGGAATGGGTAGAAACTATTTTAAAGATAAAAGATGAAAAGAGCGTTTAAACCATTAGAATATGTAAAATGTTATGAAGGATATAGGGGGGCTGAAAAGCCACTTGAATTTAAATATAATGGAAAAGAGTTTTTAGTCAGTAAAATTTTATCCACCTGGGTAGAGGAGGATTTAAAAAGGTTTTTTAAGGTGGAAGATTCGAGTAAAAACGTTTTTTTACTCTGCTATGATGAGAAAAAGGGAAAGTGGTCTATAGTTGATTAATAATCTGGATTTGCCCCCGTTAATTGATGAATGATTTCACACACCTTTTCAGGTTCATCAGTTCCAATATAGAATTTCTTTCCATTTTTAAATTTTAAATCAACTACCTTTAGCCCTGAAACATTATACATCCAGCCCCCGGGGATTCTTTTTATTCCCCAGCCATAAAATATATTTATTTTAGAAGGGGTGCAGTAGGCAATTTCTGAGAGTTCAATCTTTTTTCTTATAATTCCAATTCCAAAATATACCAGGAGTTCCGTAGGTGTAATTACAACTGTAAGGGAAATAA
>JALULU010000225.1 GCA_027040585.1 Acidobacteriota bacterium
AATTTACTTAAAGAGGAAATGGCTGATCTTTATGCTTTTCTACCTGAAAAAGAAGATATCCAGTTGAAAGATAATAAACTTTTTTTAAATTATAAAAATCCTAATAGTATAAAAATGAAGATGTTAAAAATAAATATGGATAGGGTAATAGATTTTTATATGAAAAAGTTTGGAAAAGAATTGAGAATAAACTTTGGTGGTATTAAACAAAAAAATGAAGGTAAGAAGCAAAATAATAATATTGAAAGTAGTGATATGAACTCTACAGCCAGAGTTATAATAGATAATATTTCTGGAAATTGGAAGTTTTATAAAAACGGGGAGAATTAAATATGAACAACAATCCTTTTGAGATGTTTTCAAAATTTGGTGAAATAAAGAAAACAATTGAGTCCACTGTTGTGGAGGGTAGTTCTGGCGGTGGAATGGTAAAAGTTATAATAAAGGGTAATATGCAGATAACATCCCTTTCAATAGATGAGATGCTCTTTAAAAGTGGTGATAAAGAGATGTTAGAATCTATGATTATAGGTGCTGTAAACGATGCCCTTAAAAAATTACAGGATAGCATTATGAAGTCACTTTTACCATTTGGTAATGGATTACCTCCCTTTGGTGGAGAGTAGTATTATCTACTTATGAGTGAATACATTAATGAAATTGAAAAGTTAATTCATTTGCTTACTTATTTGCCCGGTGTGGGTCCAAAAAATGCGGAGAGAATAGCCTTTTTTTTAGCAAATACATCTAAAGACTTCAAAGAGGATTTTATTTCTACACTTTCATCTTTGTCTAAAAATGTCAGAAAATGTGAAATATGTCATAATTTTTCAAATGACAAAATATGTAAACTCTGCAGTTCTACGGAAAGGGACAATTCAATTTTATGTGTTGTAGAAAAACCTCAAGATTTATTGGCAGTTGAGAAAAGTGGTGCATTTAGAGGTAGATATTATGTTTTACATAAATTGCTTTCACCTGTGGACAATATTTTACCTGATGATATTGACGTAAATGGACTTATAAATGCTATAAAACGTTTTGGAGTGAAGGAAGTAATATTGGCGCTAAAATCATCAGTGGAAGGAGAGGCAACATCCATTTTGTTATTTGAGACATTAAAATCTTTAAAAGTTAAAATAACGAAATTAGCAACAGGATTGCCTAAAGGTGGAGAACTGGAATTTGTTGATGAAAAAACTATTTATGAAGCAATTTTAGGTAGAAAAAACTTTGAAAATTAATATTTGTATGGGATAAAATATGTTTATGATGAGAAAAACTTTATTTTTCATTCTAATTTTTACTTTTTTCTTTATATTTATTTTTGGTGAAGGATACAAGATAGGTCCTGGAGATGTACTCAAAATTGATGTTATTGGAGAGAGTGACTTTTCAGGAACTTTTACCGTTAATGGAGATGGTAATATCACACTCAAATATATTGGAGATTTTAAGGTTGGTGGGTTAACAATTGATGAGGTTAAAAAGAAGTTATATACTATTTTAAACAAAGATTACATAAATAACCCCAACATAAAAATTAAAATTTTAGAGTACAAGAGTAAGAAGATTGTTGTTCTTGGAGAAGTAAATCGTCCTGGTGAATATTACCTGAAGAAGAATAGGATAACTATCTTAGAAGTTATTTCAATGGCTGGTGGTTTGAGTGATAACTGCGGTAATCTCGCAATAGTTTTCAGGAAAGTAAAGGGGAAAACTGAGTTTAAAAAGATAGAAATAAAAATAGGAGATATACTTTCAGGTATTGAAAAACCAGATAAAATATTTATATATCCCGATGACATTATAAATTTTCCAAAAAAGAGGGAGGATAATCCCAATTTAAAGGTCTATATTGAGGGTAAAGTTGTAAAACCAGGTGCATATAAGTATGTAAAGGGTATGACTGTTTATCAATTATGCCTTGAAGCTGGAGGATTTGCTGAATTTTCAGCGGAGAATAGAGCCTATATCATTAGAAATGTAAAAGGGAAAACTGTCAAAATAAAAGTAAATTTAAAAAAAGTCAGAAAAGGAAAAGCAAAAGACATTAACTTAAAGCCTGGAGATAGAGTAATTATACCTTCAAGCTGGTTTTAAAGTATATGTTCTATTTTTTATACTTATTTTATTTTTTTCTATTGATGCTATTTGGTGGTGTGTTTTTACACCATTTTCTTCTTTTTTCCATAGCCGTTGATATCTCTTTTATTTACTTTTTG
>JALULU010000226.1 GCA_027040585.1 Acidobacteriota bacterium
TATCCTTTCTTATTTTTGCCTTTTTTATCAATATACAGTTAAAAATTAGTAGGGAAAACTTATAACTTAAATTTCAAATGAAAATCTGAAATATATATTATTAAAAATATTTAATAGGTCTGACCCTACTATTTCCTATTTCTTATAATGAGGTATGACCTCATTATTTCTTGCATGACCTCATTATTTCTTGCATTTGTATATTGCAATGATGCAATGAGGTCTGACCCCATTTTTTAGACCCCATTTTTTTACCATTATTTTTATTGTCCTATTTTGATGTTATGAGGTCTGACCCCTCTTACCTAAAAATAAATAAAAAGTCAAGAAAAGAAGAAAGTAGAGTAGAGAAAAAACATTGTAAATATGTAGATGGATATAAAAAATTTAAATTTTAATAAATAAAGTTTAAATAAATAAAAAGCTACTAAAAAGAAAAAATAGATATATTATTAAAAAATTACTTACTAAAAAATTAGAACTTATGCAAAAACCTTTTCGTCTTCTTCCTTGAATTTTTCCAGATTATAGCTCTGATACTTATAGTTAAAAATCCTATAAGTTACTTTTAAATCTTTAGCAGCCTTAATTTTTATCCAATTATTTCTCTTTAAAGCATCTAACATTATAATCTTTTCAATCTCTGCAATTTTATCTTTAAATGGCAAATTTTTGTTTGTGATTATTCCGTAAATTTCCTCTTTCAACTCTTAACCTCCCGGAGTTTTTTATTAATAATATAAGACTAAAAAAGGTAAAATAGAAAATTATAAGGGAAATTATTTACTAAAGAATTATTTTAATCTCTTAAAATAAATTCATCAACTATTTTTTTTAGATAAATATTCTTTTACAAAAAAGGTCAGTTTTTCAACAGTTTCTTTACTTAAACAATGCTCAACAAGGCATGCTTCCCTTTCAGATTCCTTCAAACTCACACCTAATATAATGTTAAAAAATTTTAACAATAAATCATGAGTCGCCGTTATATTTTCAGCTATTTTCCTTCCTCTTTCAGTAAGTTTTACATCTCCATAGGGTGTATAATCTACATACCCAGCTTTTTTTAAAACTTTAAAAGCATGTGTAACAGTAGGTTTTTTTACATTTAACTCTTTTGCTATTGATGTAACACTTGGTTTAAAACCTTTACATTCAAATACAAAAATAATCCTTAAATAATCTTCCATTGCGGTGGAAATTTTGCATTCATCCTTTTTCATTTTCTAATCAACCATTTCCTTTAAAGAGGTTTTTTTCAAAATCTCTCTATATTTTTCCATATTTTTTTTATCACCAATTTCCTTATATAATAAAAATAAATTATAAGCTATCCTTTCAAATAAACTTTTTTCATTTTTGACTTCATTTAAAATATTACTTGCTTCCCCTACCCTGTTTAGCTGTATTAGGGCAAAAGCCATCCCAATTTTAGCTCTTGTAAATTCAGGATTCAACTTATATGCCTTCTCAAAATATTCATACGCTTTTGGTGGGTCATCTAAATGATAATAAATTCTACCTACATTGTAGTATAAATCGGCAAATCCAGGATTAGTTTTGATTGCTAAAAAGTATATACTCAATTCTTTTTGTAATAACTTTTTGTTATCAGTGTACCCCTCTATTTCTGTTAAAAATTTATTTGATTTAAAATTTATCTCCACCTCATTATTAAATGACTCAATAATCTCTTCAAAAATTGGGATAGCCTTTTCCTTTTCTCCAATATATTTATAAGCAAATGCTAAACTAATTTTAGCAGAAATATAGTCAGGATTTAACTTAACAGACATTTCAAGATAAGTTATTGCTTCTTTGCGTTTGCGTAGTCTTTGATATTCTCTTCCAAGATTAAAAAAAATCATAAAATTTCTCATACCCCTATCAATTAAGCCCTTATAGAAATTTATAAGAGACAGTCTAAACCAGGAATTCCTTATTGAATCCTGAGGAGGAATCAAGTTTGGTAAAAAATCTAAAGAAATTGATAATGTTCTATAAAATTCATTGTCTATCCATTTTTCCAGAGATTTTTCACTAATTTTCACATTATTTGAATTTTCTTTTAAATATTCTAAAATAGACTTATTACTAAATCTAATTTGAAAATATTTAGAGAGGAAAAGAATAGGGATAAGAAAATCTAACTTATCAAAATCTTTTAAAAAGTCAAAAATATTTTCAATTAAAACTGCAGCTTCCTCATATTTTCCTGAATAAAGCTTAAAAGCAATAAGTGCTTTCTCAGCTTCGACATTGGGCTTTCTTAAATTTAAAGAATTTATTAAAAGCTTCTCTACATTATCATAATTAGCCAATCTAAAATTTAAAATACTTTTTAAATAATTTATCCTTGAAGAATATGGTGGTATATCTTCAGTTTCATCCAGGACATGCTCTGCCTCTTCTAAAAAACCAATATTGAGTAAAATAATTGCATAACATATGGAAATTCCTTCAACTGCCTTACCACTATTTTCATATAATTCTTTAAAAATACTATAACTTTTAGAGAACTCTCCAAGATTATTATAAATTAATCCCCTTAAAAAATTATTTATTTTCGAAGAGTGTCCTATCTCTTCAGATTTTTTTATTTCATCAAGGGCTTTGCCATAAATTTCTTCAGAAATATACTTAAGTGCACTTTTTTGATGTGCTTCAAAGATAAATTCTTTTGCAACCTCAGACAACACATAGTCTTCTTTTTTTTCAATTATCTTATAAAAACCTACAATTGCCCTATTAAAAAGGCCATTGTCAAAATCTTTGACCGCTTCATCAAAAATTTCTTTAGAATCAATACTCATAACATTCTTTGATAACAACAAGAAACTAATTACTTTTATACATTAATTTATTCACCCAAATTAGTCAATACATAATTTATTATCTAATTTACTATTTTTATAAAAATTCAGGGTCAGACCTCAACTTCGAAAATCCTCCGATTTATACATTTTAGAAAATACATGGGTTCGAAAACACATGGAAAATATATAGGGTCAGACCTTCTATACAGACCTTCTATACAATTAGACCACTGAAACAATTGAACTTATCAATACAATTAAGTTTTTTCAAATTAGAAATTAAATATTTTAAAAAATAAAAATTTACAAAAAAATTAATTTTTAGTGATTTTCTTTACATAAATTTCAATTGAAAATGTTATATTTATGTTATGGATACAGAAAAAAGCACAGATCTTTTCTTTAGTCCAAATTATATAAAAAAGCTTATAGAAACAATTTCCTTGATCTCATCTGAACTTGTGGAAAATTCGAATATTGAAATGCTTCTTGAATCCATTTATGATAATATGATGTCTTTTGGATTTTATTCTTCGATGTGGCTCTTTCTAAAAGAAAAGGAAAAATTCAAATTAAAATGGTACAAAGGGATTGAAAAAAAAGATTTAAAAACACCTGAAGGTTCAGAGATAATTTTAAATGTTTTCTCTAAGGAACAAACAATCTTTGTTAAAGATTGCAATGCCTTCCTTAACAATGGATGTTCTCAAAATAAAATTTTATCAGGGGCTTTATTAATTCCAGTAAAAATTAGTGGAGAAAAAACTGGCATTTTTGGAGTAGGATTTTTAACCAGAAATAAAGTTTCTGTACTTGAACTACACTTTTTCAATATAATTTCTTCATTCATTTCTACCCTTTTAAAATTGGAAGATGAAAAAAAATTATCTAAGAAATTTAAAGACCTTCTATATTTGGCAGGACTTGAAACACTAATCGAAAAGGTAGTTGATGGAATTATTCTCCTTGATAAAAATTTCAATTTGACAATCTTACATTCTCAAAATGAAGAATTTTTAGAAAATTTTACAGAATTTGAAAAGGGAGAACTGTTCAATCTAATTTATGAAATGGAAGACAAGGAATTTATCGAGCTTAAAAATGGAACAAAAGATTTTATAGAAAAAGAAATAACAATAAAAGGCGAGGAAGAGAAAAAAGTAAAAGTATCAGCAACTTCAATTAAAGATGAGAATGAAAATTTTGAAAAAATAATCGTACTTATAAAAGACATAACTACTGAAGAAATTGAAAAGAAGAAAAACTATATTGACGCAAGAATCGGAACTCTTGAGAATTTAATGGCTGGACTCACTCATGAAATTAATAACCCTATAACGGCTATTTCTGGATTTTCACAAATGCTTAAAATGAAATATAAAGACAACAAAGATATACAAGATATAGCTGAGAAAATTGAAAAATCTGCAGAAAGAACATCAAAAATTATAAAAAAAATTGAAATCTTCACATCACAAAAAGCCTTAGTTAAAAAGCTAACAAACGTTACAAATATAATTGATGAAATTTTAAAAGAAAAATTTTTAGAAATTGAAAACAAAAACATAAAAGTTTTAAAAATATTTGAGAAAAATATACCATTCCTTGAACTTGAAAAGGACAATATCAAAATCGCTTTTACAAATATAATTGAAAATAGTATAGAAAACATGTATGAAACAAAAAATGGGGGTATTTTTACTATTACTGTTAAGAATTTTCAAAATAAAAAAATAATTGCTTCATTTAAAGATACTGGTTCTGGCATACCCAATGAGTTGCTCAGCAAAATTTTTGACCCTTTTTTTACTACAAAGGAAGTTGGAAAAGGAATGGGTTTGGGACTTTCAATTGCATACTCAATTGTTAAAAGTCACGATGGAAAAATCTATGCTGCAAGTACTTTAGGAGAATCTACAGAAATAACAATTGAACTACCAATTTATGTACCACAGGAAAACTTTGAAAAAGAAGAAAATTAAAATATTTGCATCTCTTTAATTTTTTCTTTTATTTTCTCTTGAAGAGAAAACATCTTTTCCATATCAGTCTTATTTCCGTGTGTGTATCCAAGTAGATGTAATATCGCATGAACGTGAACAAGAATAAACTCGTCCTTAAAATTCCCATTATTGTAAATCTT
Organism: Acidobacteriota bacterium; assembly: GCA_027040585.1. GTDB lineage: Bacteria > Acidobacteriota > JAAYUB01 > JAAYUB01 > JAMOQF01 > JAMOQF01. Next base: position 4,960 of record JALULU010000226.1, read on the forward strand.
ACTGTTCTCTTTTACAACTTTCGGTGAGATGACAACATCACCCAAGTATACAAATCCATTTTCAGATTTCTCTCCGTCAGGAAAAGAAAGAACATCCGTGGGGCCTGAAACCTTTCTAAAATTCTCATTAAAAAAAGAAATCTTTTCGGGAGTAACATAAATAAAAGAAATTTCACTTTTGTTAATATTTAAAATTTTAAAAATCTCATGGATAAGATTATTAATTTTCTCTTTATCAATCTTAAGCTTCCTCTGGTAATTTTTAATGTTTACAATATTTTCCATTTAATCGCTATATGTAAAAATCTTTGAAATATATGTTTTTTTGCCACTTAGATTGTCAGAAACAGTAACTTTTAATCTATAGGTACCTTTAGTTAAACCATTGAGTTTAATGCCTTTGACAAGAACCAATCTCTTTTTTGAAATATATCTAACAGATTCACCTTTTAAATCTGTATAGATAACAACAGGTTTTCCACTCTTACTAATAACATATTTTACAGAAATATCAGGTTTGTTTGACTCGGGGTTTAGTGCAAAATTGTATACATGAAAATAAACGCCTAACAAATCACCTTTTTTAAGGTTTTGTGAAACATTAGGAATAACTTTATAAACTCCCAAAACGAAAGGGGAATTATGAGGTTGGTTTAAATCAACGGGATCAACAGAACGGGCAATGATCAAATCAGAACAAGTTAGAGAATCTTTCTTTAAGGGTGGTATATATACACCAGTATCAGTTGTACTTACATTTTTACTAAAAACATCCTTAATGGCTGTTGAAATTTTATATCTTCCAGGTGGAAGAATAATAATCTTTTGATAAACAGATTTTTCATCATTTCTACTTGCAAACTCATTCTTTTTAAAATCAACTCTTATTTTATCCTCATATTCAGCAACTTTCATACCTTCAAGTGTTCTAACAACTGTATACAACTCTACCTTTCCCACATACATACCAAATTTCTTTTCAAATGTTATATATCTATCAGGCACTTCCAGAGCAATTGGCACTACAGCCCTACTCTTATCAAGATAAAAATAATAAGCTTTTATTGAATAAGGTATTTGATTGTATACAACTTTGGAAAAAACCTTTGTTCTCAAATCGTTAAAATTTATTTTAGGCACCATCTGCAATTTTGCATATAAATCCAATCTTTCAAAGGGTTGATCCTTAAGCCTTGCTCCATCAATGGGAAGATAATCTCTCCACCTCTTTTCAGTCAACCCATATTCTTCTCTTTTAGTTAGCCCTACACCTGGAACATGTTTTAACATATCTTTGTCTTCAGAAGAAAGCGCAATCTCATAGTTACCACTAAAGGTTGTATCTACAAATTCTATCTCTACATCCTGTCCAATTCCTGGTATGTATCTATATCTCCATATTTCAAAGGGATATGTAACAGTACTACCTGAACCTTCCCACACCTGTCTAAAATATCTTCCACCTGAAGGGTGTGAAATTATTTCATCAGGTGGCCCAAATTTTATATAAATCATTCCTCTATCAGTAAGTGATCCCCTTAATCCAGCCGAAAAGTGATCATCAGCATATGCTATACGTCTGTAAAATTCTTCTTTATATTCATTTTCAGGAGTTCTTGGATCAGGATCTCTTCTCTTCCAGAATTCTTCTATAAATTTTTCTTTCTCTTTGGGAGTTTTTAACTTTTTAAAAACAGCTTTTTCTTTATCTGTTATTATGTAATGTACATCATTTAGCCATTTTTTAAATCTATCAACCTTTTCTTCCCTATGCTTTTTAGAAAAAGCCGTTGATGAAAAAATTATCAAAATCAATACTAAACTCAAAAATTTATGTTTCGTTTTCACTTTTCCCCTTCCACAAGTTTTAAAATCTTATTTTACTACGATTAAATTTAACAAAAAAGGATTAAAAAAAATTGGGGTCAGACCTCTACAGTGAGATGGTGCCAGGCATAAGTTTTTGCGAATTTTAACGGGGACAGACCTCGAAGGTAAAATGGAAACGGTGCTGAAATAGTGCCAGGCAAAACAAAAAGGTTTTAGCAATTGGTGCCAGGCACAATTTTTAGGCAAAATAAATGGGGTCAGACCTCAACAATGGGAAAAATTTCGGGGTCAGACCTGTGCCGACCTGTGCCAGAAAAAAGTGCCAGGCAGAAAATTTTTCAAATTGAAAGAAGAAATTTTCTCTGATATATTTAAAAAATGAGGGATATAAAAAATCTTTTAAAATTTCTCACACTTAGCTTTATAGGAATTTTTGCATTTTTTATTCCAATTAATATAAATGGTAAAGTAACTATTCCAATTGACCACATTGTTAATTTTTTCAGAAATAATTTTACCTATCAATCAAGAATTTTTGCACTCGTGGTTATTTTTATAGGAGCAGTTTACCCTTTTATTAATGGAAACTGGAAAAAGAGTAAAATTGAGAAATTCTTTTCTGTTGCAAAAATTATGGGACTTATCTTTGGAATTTTTTACTTCTTTAATATGGGGCCAGACTTCCTATTTAAAAAAGACCTATTGCCCTTTCTTTATGAAAAATTAGTTGTTCCAGTGGGAATTATTGTTCCAGTAGGTGCACTATTCTTATCTTTTTTAACCGATTACGGACTACTTGAATTTGTGGGAGAAATTATGAAACCTGTTATGAGACCTATCTGGAAAGTCCCTGGTAGGGCTGCAATTGATGCCATAGCATCCTTTGTGGGAAGTTACTCAATTGCACTTCTAATAACAAATAGAGTCTTTAAAGAAGGAAAATATACGATAAGAGAGGCATCCATAATTGCAACAGGTTTCTCAACTGTATCTGCAACCTTCATGATAATAGTTGCAAAGACATTGGGCCTTATGAAAATCTGGAATACTTTTTTCTGGACAACACTTCTCATAACCTTTTTAGTAACTGCCATAACTGTGAGAATTTTTCCACTCAGTAAAAAAGAGAATTCACTTTATAAATCAGATTTAAATCAAAGAGAATACACAGAAGGTAATATATTAAAATCTGCGATAAGAAAAGCTTTAATTTCAGCTAAAAACAGTGGAAAAGTTTCCTCAAACATAGTAAGTAATTTAAAAGATGGGTTTCTAATGGTTTTTGCAATACTCCCATCTATTTTATTTTTTGGATTACTGGGGTTACTTCTCGCTAAATATACTCCCATCTTTAACTATGTCGGATATATTTTCTATCCAATACTCTACATATTTAAAGTCCCCAATGCACTTATTGTATCCAAAGCATCAGCCACAGAGATCGCCGAGATGTTTCTCCCATCACTTATAATAAAAGGACATTCTCAAATACCTTCATTTATAGTTGGTGTTGAATCTATCTCATCGATTCTCTTCTTTTCAGCATCAATACCCTGTATTTTTGCCACAGAAATTCCCATTACTATCTCTGAAATTCTTATAATATGGTTTGAAAGGACAATATTTTCATTAATTCTTGCAACAATTGCAGCACTTATTATTTTTTAGATTTTACATTTCCCATTTCATCTATTTCATATATTTTCCCAAATTTCTTTAACTTTTTTTCATATTTTTTAAGTCCACCGACAAGGACAAATGAGTAATCTTTAGGTGATACAACACTTTTAGCAGCATTTACCAAATCATCATAGGTTAGTTTTTCCACGCCCCTACTGAAGTTCTTTAAATAATCAATTTTTCTTCCATACAATTTAGTCTTTACTATCATATTTAAAATATTGTCAACTGTATTAAAATTTTTGATAAATCCTCTACTTAATCCACTTTTACCAACTAAAAATTCATGTTGAGTAATTCTTTTATTAATAAAGCCATCCTGTATCCACAACATTTCAGCAATTGCCCTATAAGTC
>JALULU010000227.1 GCA_027040585.1 Acidobacteriota bacterium
GGTGAAGGTAAATGTTCCAGAAAAGGACTAACTTTTGGTGGTGGAAGATGGGGAAGTGGAGGAGGAGCACTTGATGTTTCCTCTGATGAATTTTTGTCAAGTATGGTTGGAAGGGCTACAATGGCTGCCATTCACGATATTATAAATAAAATGGACAATAACTTTTTGGCAATGCATAAATCCCGTGCTAAGCAATTAAAGGAAGAGGAAGAGAAAGCAAGAAGGGAAGCTCTTGAAAAATTAAGGCATGTCCCGGGAAAAGTGCTTGCTGTTTCAGGAGATTCACTTATAGTTGTTAGCCTCGGTGCAAACAACGGGATTAAAGTTGGTGATAGGTTACAGATATTAAAGGAGAATGTCATAAAAGATTCCCATGGGAATGTTGTATATTCTGAAGATGTGCCAGTTGGGGTGCTTGTTGTATATAAAGTTCAACCAGATAGATCCCTTGCAAGAAAGGAATCTGGAAATGTAGTAAAGGAAGGATATAAAGTAAAAATTATAGATTAACTATTATAGATAATTTTATGGGGGGAGTCCTAATCCCTCCTATTCTTTAATAAAAAAGGGAAAAAATGAGAGATAAACTTCTAATTTTTTATGCTTTTATAGTTGTAGGGATTTTTGATTTTATTTTGATACCAAGGTTTTTGATTTTTTTGTGGAATAGAAAAAAGGAAACTCCCCCTTTTGCTTCTAAACTAATACTTGTTTTAAGAATCACAGGATTTTTCTTTATTTTACTTGCTTTTTTAATTAAATTTACCAATCTTTTTTAAAAAGATGAGTTTTTCATTTATAGTTGAGGAAAAAGATAATTTAAAAAGAGTTGATCTGTTCCTTGCAGAAAAGATCGAGAATATTTCAAGAAGTGAAATACTGTCTTCTATAAAGGTAAATGGCGTTATAATCAATGGTAAAATTTATAAAAAAGGGGGGATTAAATTAAAAAGTGGAGACAATGTCACAATTAACTTACTTCCTCAAAGGGAATTGAGTGCCAAACCTCAAGATATTCCTATTGAAATTGTATATAAGGATGAATTTTTTGCGATTGTAAATAAAAAAGCAGGTATGGTTGTACATCCTGCGCCTGGCAATTATGAAGGTACCCTTGCAAATGGGCTTATGTATTATTTTAAAAATCTGCCAGGATATGATGATTTAAGACCTGGCATTGTTCATCGGCTCGATAAACTAACATCAGGTTTGCTTATAATTCCACTTAAAAAAGATGTGCTTGAAAAATTTTCTAAATATTTTAAAGAGAGAAATATTGAGAAGAAGTATTTAGCATTATTATATGGAAGATTAGAAAATGAGAGAAAAGTTAAAGTTCCAATTGGAAGAGATAGAAGAAACAGGGTAAAAATGGCGGTGGATTTTGATAAGGGAAGGGCAGCTTCCTCAATATTTACTCCCATTGAAATAATTGAAGATTTTACCTTAGTAGACGTAAAAATTCATTCAGGTAGGACGCATCAAATAAGGGTACACGCATCTCATATTAACCATCCAGTTGTTGGAGATGATTTGTATGGCAAAAATTTTTATAAAAGAGAAGAATTTAGAAAGTATAGAAATAGAATATTAAATTTAAAGAGATATTTTTTACACGCTTATTTTTTAAAATTTAATCATCCTGTTAGTGGAAAAGAAGTAAAATTTGAAATAGGTCTTCCTGAGGAATTGAGAGATTTTTTAGAAGGTTTGAAAGTATAATTTTTTTATAATTATTGTTGATTTAAGAAAATAATGTTTATATACTTAACTTCTTTGATTTTTTCAAAAAAAGATTTAGTTAATGCCAGAAAAAAATAGTAACTTAAGCAAAGACAAAAAGGAAGAGCAATTTAAAAGGTGTTTTGAAATTCTTAAGTTTGGAACACTTGATGAATGTTATGAAATAATTCCCCATCTGAGTATCTTAAGAGATAATAGATTTCTTCCATTGCTTGAAAGTTTTCTTGAATCAGAGAATGAAAAAGTACGTGAAATGGCTATATGTGCTGTTTGTGCAATAGGAACATATGAAGCGTTAAAGATTTTAATTGACAGATTTGAAGAAGAACATTTATTGGGAAATATAAATCTTCAGATTTTAATTGTTGACAGTGTGGGTGAAATAGGTTTTGAAGAGGGGGTAGATTTTCTGATTTCTATTTTTGATAAAAGATTTAGGTCGGAAAAAGAGTGCAAAAAAGTTAAAGTAAGTGTTAT
>JALULU010000228.1 GCA_027040585.1 Acidobacteriota bacterium
GTATAAAGATCCCAACAGTAATAATCAAATTTCTCCCCATCAGCCAATTTTCTAACATCTTCAACAGAAAAATTTTTAATATATTTAAGCCCAACAACAATATCTGCCACCTGAACCCCTGTGTTGTCTATGTAATTTTGAGTCTCTACATTAAACCCCATTACCTTTAAAAGTCTAACCAATGTATCCCCAAGAATAGCATTCCTCAGATGCCCAACATGCGCTGCTTTGTTGGGGTTTATATTTGTATGTTCAACAATAATCTTTAAAGTTTTATTCCAAGGCCCATTAAAGGAAATACTATTAGAAAAAGATTTATCAACCAATAATTTGAAAAAAACATCTCTTTTTAAATAAAAATTCACATATCCCTTAATATGTTTCACTTCTTTAACATATTCAAAGATTTTGTCATCTTTAAATTCATCAATTTTTTTAGAAAATTCTCTGGAAATATCCATAGGAGATCTTCTCAATTTTTTAGCCAATTCAAAAGGGAATGTGGAAGAAAACTCTCCAAAACTAACATCTGGAGGTGATGTTAAAATGATATTATTTAGTTCAATTTTAAAAATTTTTTTAACACTTTTCTTTACAAAAGTAGCTATCTCATCTTTAAAATCAAAATACATCTTAAAAACCTCTTTTATATTGTTTAATTTTGAGGGGTAACCTTAATTACCTTTTCTTCTGTCTCCCCTTTATATTCTGCCTTAATTAATATTGCAGCAGTTCCCTTTGTAAAAGAAGGAATTGTTATCTCTCGGGTATATATCCCATTTTCATTGGTTTCTCCAGAGTATACTGCAGGTCTGAAAGTCAGTCCTACAACTTTTATGCTTATCTTAACACCTTTTAAAGGTTTTTGATTATCACTATCCTCTATACCTATTTTTAACACAACAGGTTCCCCTGCAATAATTTCAGCACTCCCTTTAACACTTAAATTAAAAAGCTTTTTGTCTTCATTCTCCTTTAACAGGTGTTTAATACTTGTTTTAATGGTTTCATCTTCTTCTTCCTCAACATCTGTTTTAATTACAATTACATCAGGAGCCTTAGTTTCAACTTTTTTCACATCATTATTTTTAACTTTTGTCTTTTCTGTTTTTTCTGTCCTTATTGCTTTTTCCTTCTCTTTACCTTCGCTTTCATCCAATTTCTTTTTGAAATATTCTATTTTCCCACTTTTTATTATCTTTATAATCATCTTATGTTGATCATTCATAAAAATTCTCAATTTTCTATCATCTATTTCATCATTTTCCAAAAGGTGTTCATAAGATGTTTTTTTAGAAAAAAGAATTGCGCCGCCTATAAATACATGGGTGACAATTTTTTTATATTTTAATCCCATGTCTTCAGTTTGAATATGGTACACAGCATTGTTATAATTAATATCGTCATTATAGCCAGTAATCACTATCAAACTCCCACAAAGAAATGAATGTTTTAATTTACACTAAAATTTAAAATCAATCAAATAATTTTATCTGTTTACTTTTATAAATTCAATGGGAACTATTCTCCACTTGTTGTCAAAAACTTTTATAATTGAAACAATTTTAAATTTTCCAGATAAAATAGGTGAAATTGTGATAAATGCAGTAAATTTGCCATCTGAAAAAGTGCCATCATTTCTGCTTTTTGCTATATTATTTGGTGCCAACGGAAGTTTGTTATATTTGTATTTTTCACCTTTATCTTTAGCCATCCATCCCCATGCATATCCACTAAGCAATACATATTTACCTTTATATTTAAGTGGATTTTTTGAAATTTCTTCAAGGGAAACTTCAATGGGCTTCTGGTATACAATCTTTTTTTCCAATTTTCTAACATTTCCAGCTCTATCTTTTACAAAGAATTTAAGATTATTTACTCCTTCTTTTAAGGTGGCAACACATTTATCTTTTACGCTGTATACTTTTCCATTAAAACTTATACATTTGTCCTCAACATCTGAAACAAAACATGTATCTCTTACCTTAAATCTAAAACTTATCTTATCTTTAAATGTCTTACCTCTAATGACATCTCTTGAATTTACCATCAAAAGTGGTGCCATATTGTCTGGCAAATATCCTGCCCACAAATTACCCTCCATTTTAAAAAGAATAAATTCTCCCCCAACACAGGAATAAAATTGCGAAATATTTCCCTTTTTGTCTTTAGAAGTTATCAAAGTATATATCTTACCATCTTTTTTATCAAAATATT
>JALULU010000229.1 GCA_027040585.1 Acidobacteriota bacterium
TCCTATTTCTTAAAAGGATTGAAAGAATTTTAAGTGTGATTTTTTCATTTTTTAAAACTGAATTAATAAGAGGTGGAGAATTTATAATACTAAGAGCTGCCTCAAATTTAAGTTTGTTATTTTTTGAATATTTAAGCAATTTGGTAAAGAAATAACAGGATCTTTTTATTTCTCCTTTTTCTAAATAAGCGTTTCCTAAGTAGAGGTAGGATCTGCTTTTATATTTTCTAAACCTTCTAATGTATTTTTTTAAAATTGGTATGGCAAGTTCAAATTTTTTGCTTTTAAAGTAACTTTCACCAAGTTTAAAATATGCCTCTTGGAAAAATTTTGACCTTCTGAATTTTTTTATAATTGTAAAATATAGTTTTCTTGCCTTTATATTTTCACTTTTTTCGCTTAATTTTTCTGCGGTTTTAAAAATTATTAAATCTCCGAAAATCCTATCTTTCGTGCCATATGATGTGGCGATTTTATATAAGTTTTCAATGTCATTTTTTTCGTAGTAGAGTAAAAAAAGATTAAGATATAGTTTTTCTTTCTTAAATTTTTTTATGTCATTTTGTTGAATCTTTTCGTAAAGGGAGATTCTATCCTGATAAAAATCAGCTAAAATAAAATTATTTACAAAAAGAAAAGGTATTAAAAGTGTTATGGTTAAGAATATTTTTTTCATTTTTTAAAATTAAAGTTAAAAGTTTAGCAGTTATTTAGTGATTTTCAAGGAGATATTTTTTTGATTTGGGGAAACCCAAAAATGGGTTTCCTCAAAAAATATGATGGGCTATTTTATACTATTTTTGCTTGTTGAAACGGGTAAACATTCAACAGCCCTTAAAGTATAAGGAGATGTGTCAAGTGCGTAAAATACATAATCACCATCTGGAGATACACCTATACACTGTACCTCACCTCCTAAATTAATTGGGTCTTTAAATTCACCTGCATATGTATCGTATATATACATTTTGCCGTCAGAAGCAGATGGTGCAAATAGGTAGCGGCCATCGGGGGAAAAGGCTAAAGAATAGTAACCTCCCCCCGCAGAGAGGGAATTATTAAGATTAAAAGATGGATATGCTAAAACGTCAATTTTATCATTATTATTACCTACATATATGGATCCATTGTTAGTTCCCTGAATGATAGATAGTGGGTTTCCGGATAGGTTAACAGTCTTTTTGTTACTTGTATTACTTAATTCTGTAGCAATTAGAGTGCTATTATCATGATCTATTATCAATAAATATTTTGAATCTTCGGTAAATATGCAGCCCCATATATTTGAACTATTTCCATTTATTATTTGTTCACCTCCGTTAAGATCCCATACAATATAGTTGGTTGATGATGCTGCCGCAAAATACCTGCCGTTATTTGAGACAGCTGTTAAGACAACTGAATTGGGTGTTAAAGTATAGGAATTTTTGACAAAATTGGTAGTATTAATTCTGTATACTTTGCTGTCACAATTGTCAGCCACAAAGATATCCTTACCATCAGGGCTTAAAGCCATATATGCTATGACATTAAAATTAATTTCATGTTTGATGGTAAAATCTGATGTATCTATTACAAATAATTTGTTTGCGGGAGATCCAGCAGAGACATATAGTGTACTTCCATCTCTTGATAATAACATCTGCATTGGATGGCCGTTTAAGTCTAAATTTGTATTATAAAGCGAAAAAAAGTCACCTGAAAAGGGTATTACAGGGACGCCATTTATGGCCTCAACCTTTGAGATACTTGAATTGTGGAGGATAATAAATCCTGCCACCTTTCCACTTGCTTCAACAGTTAGATTGTAATTTCCATTTAGGGTATCTGGGAAGAAGTCACCTGGATATCCAATTATTCTTTCCATCGGATTTAAGGTCTGTGTGTTTGACATATGAACTGTACCATCTGATTCAGTTGCCTTCATAACCACCTGTATTGGCCATGAGTTTACATTTAAAATGGCAATACCAGTTTTATAGTTTGAATCATTTTGAAACCATGGGAAATTTAAAACTTTCTGTGGTTCTGAGAATGATTGAAGTCCACCCATAGATGGGCCATCATTATATTCAAAAAGGATTATTGCGGAAATTTTCTGTACAAGACCAGGTTCTTCAGAAACTATTTTTATTGAGCCAGTATCGGGGATGGTTTCAGAGAATATATTTGCCACATTGTTGTTGTAAAAACCCCTTGCAGGGA
>JALULU010000230.1 GCA_027040585.1 Acidobacteriota bacterium
GTGATAGTTACTACAGGAACCTTATCATTTCCTTTGAAAATTGTGGTGATAATTTTCCAGTAACTGGAAATATTGTTTACACCTTCCAATTTTATAAATCTTCAGATAGGACATATTTTAACCTTGTTTCAGAGAAAGACAATTTAACATATCTCGATCCTACAGATTATCTTGTGAATTTTATAGAGGAACATTTTTGCAGTAAAAGTAATGTTTCTAAAAAGGATATTGGCGATGGTAAAGATCTTGTAACCATAAATTCTGACATTAATACCGAGAATTGTGATAATGCCTACTATGCTTTAAATGGCCATTTGAAAATTGAATACTATGTTTCTGATGAAAATGGAGAATATTTATTTGATTCCTTTAAAGATTTAAATTTTACCGAGAATGATGATAAATATATTGAAATAAATTTTGACGGGAATACATGGAATATAAATTGTGATGAAAGAATTTACTTCGATGGTGTAGAAGAGCTTACTGGTTATTATGAGCTTATTGCTAATATAACCATTGGATCTGATAATTCAATTGGGTATGATGTATATATTCAAAATTTGGACAATCCTGACATAACATTTCATTTTTCAAGTGGGGAAAATGGCGGATTAAAATTTGTAGATAGCAATGATTATCCATATGAAGGAAAAGGTGTTTTTAGTTTACCAGAGTTAAATGTTATAAATCTAAATAATTTTAAAGAATATGTAAAACCTATATTTGTATTTGATTTTTCATATGGGAGATTGGATGAGGCGAAAGTGGATGTGGTATTTCATCTTAGATCTGTAATTGGAAATTATGTGATAAAGAATAAAGTTGAGAAGAAATTTAAGGTAATATTACCTAAAAATAACAAACATTTGTTTAAGTTCTTTAATATTTTTGATTTTTTAAACTATGACGCAGAGTAAAAGTTTAGCCCCTCCAGAGAGGAGGGGCTTTTTCAGTTGTTTATTTTTTTGCGGTTTTCATTTTGGACATCATTTTTTTGTGCTTTGCTGCTGCTCTTAATTCTTTTGCCTCTTTTTTAATTTCCACAAGCGTTTCCTTGAGTTTTGCATATCCATACCATGTTGTATAATCAGGCATAAAGTGAAATGCAGCTTGATATGTCTTCATTCTGTAATCCATAAACATTTCATAAAGTAGTTCTTCAACATGATTGTCTACCTCATAAAAATTAAGCAGATCTGGATATGGCCAGGTTGCCTGATTCGTTTTTTTCTTAAGTATCCCATCTTTGTATAAATCTTTTACAATATTAATTGCTTGGGCAAATATTTTATCAGCTGCTTTTATCATGAGATCGGCATTTTTAAGATTCTGCTTTGCAAAATTTTCAGAGTGACATTTTTCACAGGTTTTTAACATTCTACTTCTCTCTCTGTCAAAAGATGCTTTATCAAGTCTTGCCATTTTTGCAGCCTTTACAAGTTTAAGTCTTGGGGTTGGCTTTCCGTTAGCATCTAATACTCCAAGGGCTTTTAGAATAGTTACCCTATAACCCAACCACTCTTTGTCAGGTTCTGGAAGTCTCAGTGCTAAAAATCCCCAAGCAGTCATTACCCTGTGGTCGCCATTTGGCATGTGGCAGTCCTGACATGTAGGACCTCTGTGAGCTTTTCTGTCCGTTAAATAAGCAGCACCATGTTTTGAGTGTTCCCACATCTCCCACTGTGCATGGTCAAAACCTGTGTGACAGCTGTTGCATGCTTCTGGCTGTTTAGCTTCTTCCACTGAAAAAGCATGTCTTGTGTGGCAGTTTTGACAGTCCATTCCATATTTGTAGTATTTTCTAAATTCAGAATTTTTTCTAACCTCATCATTTTTGATTCCGAGATTATGACAACCGTTACATCCTTTTTGTCCTGCTATAAAAGCTTTAGGTTCCTGATGATAAAAATGTGGAAAAGCAGTTATGGGAAGTAATCCTAAAAAGTGTTTTCCACTCATGTACTGTTGAACCTGTTTCTCGTGACATTTCTGACATGTGGCAATTGTTGGAAGTTTTGCCTTGTCAGCATCGTTAGCATTCATGTGGGCACTTCCGTGACAGCTTTTACATGTTAGAAATTTTGACATCTTTCCCCTGTTGAAGTCCTTTACTATTCCAGGTGTTACCTTTTTGTGGCATTCTTCACATTTTGAGGGCTTTGAAAAGATATTAATTGAGAGAAAAAGTGAAAAAAGAGAAAAAAATAGAAAGAGTTTTTGAAATTTACCCATAAAACCTCCTTTTTGGAATTTATATTATATTATAATGCAAATTAATTGAAAAATTAACAACTTTTAATCTTTAATGGATAAAAAGCATCTAAAAAAAATTAAAAAAATGTTATTATCTTACTTTTATAAATTTTAGATATGGGAGTTATGAAATATTTTGCTTTAATTTTTTTATTATCACTATTAAATTTTTGTAATATTGGAAAAGTAGGCATTTCCACTAATTCCAAGACAAAGAGTGTTGCGGAAGATAAGAAAATTGTTCTTAAAATAGGAGATAAAAAAATATCATATGGTGAATGGAAAGATTATTTAAAAGAAAACTCACTTGAAGAAGATATGGAAGATGTGGTTTTATCAAAGTTATTTGACGAATTTATTAATCAGGAGTTAATATTAAAAGAGGCTTTGGATGAAGGATATAGCATTTCTTCACAAAAATACCAAAAGTTTCTTAAAGAATTTGGATTAAAGGATAGTGAAGAATCTAAAAAGACATTTTTAATTACTTTTTTTTTAGAAAAGAATGTTAAGGGAAAAGTTGTTATAACTACAGATGAACTAAAAAAATACTATAGAGAACATTATATGGATTTTAGGCAGAAAAAACTCTATCATATAAAGGAGATAGTTGTTAATAAAAAAGAGTTGGCTCAAGAAATTCACACTGAACTTGTTAAAAATGGTGTTTTAAGGTTTGGTAATTTTGCAAAAGAATATTCCATATCTCCATCGGCAGTTAACGGTGGAGATCTTGGCTATTTTTCTAAAAATCAGTTACCACCTGAGTTTGAAAAGATAATATTTTCACTAAAACCTGGTAAAATAAGTGATGTTATAAGAACAAAATATGGTTATCATATTTTTTACCTTGAGGAGGTTTTAGGGGAGCATCAGTTAAAGTTTTATGAGGTTAAAGATAGAATTGAGAGTGTTTTGAGGGAGAGAAAAGAAAAAAAACGTTATAATGCATTATTGGATGTTTTAAAGAAAAAATATAAAATAGTTATAAATAGAAAAAAATTAGGGTTTAATTATATGGGGGATTTTAATAATTGAAACCTATGGAGGTAAAAATGAGAAAATATATAGTGATTCTTTTATTTGTAATGCTTTTAGTTTCAACAAGTTATGGAAAAGTTGTTGAGTGTATTGTTGCCCAGGTTAATAAGGATTGCATCACACTTTCGCGACTAAACAAGGAACTTTCGAGGTTGAAACAGTTTTTAAAAAGTAAGTATTCTGGTGCAGAATATAAAGAAAAGTTGAAAGAAAGTGAGAGCAAACTTTTAAATAACATTATTGATGAAATGCTATTGCTTCAAAAGGCAAAAGAGATGGGAATGGATGAAGATCTGGATTTAGCAGCAGAATCTATTCGCGATAAAATTATGAAGGACTATGGTGTGCCTTCAATTGATGCGCTTAAAGAAAGTTTGAGGCAGAGAGGAATTACATACGACGAGTATATGGACAATTTAAAAAAACAAATACTAATGAGCAGGATAAGGGGCGCTATATTGCACAGAGATGTAAAAATTTTATCTGAAGATGTGAAAAAATATTATGAAAATCATAAAAAAGAGTTTATGGTACCTGCTCTTTATCATTTGAGAGAAATTGTGGTTTATACCAAAGGTAAAAAGGAATCCATGGCCCGGGAAAAAATAGAAAAGGCTTTAAGTGAACTTAAAATGGGAAAGGATTTCAAAACTGTTGCAATTAATTTTTCTGAAGGTGCAACGGCAAAAAATGGAGGTGAACTTGGAGAATTTAAATTAAGTGAACTCTCTCCTAAGATTAGAGATGTTGTTAAAAACTTAAAGGTGGGTGAGTACAGTGGAATAATAAAAACAAATTTTGGGTTTGATATTGTACAGCTGGTTTCGAAAAAGGACTCATATATAAAGCCGTTTAATGATGTTAAAGATGATATTGAAAATAAACTATTTAATGAAAAGTCAGAGCCCGCAATGAAAAAATATATAAAAAAATTAAGGAGTGAAAGTTATATTTACGTTTTTCCACCTTATAGAAAATATTATTCTGAAAAAGAATAGTGGATAAAATGAGGCTTGATTTTTATTTAAAGGTAAGTAGGTTGGTTGTTAGGAGAACGCAGGCAAAAAAAATGTGTGATGGGGGAAAAGTAAAAGTTAATGGTAGAGTTGAAAAGGCTTCCCATGATGTTAAGATTGGAGATATTTTGCAAATAGATTTTTTAAATAGAGATTTGAAGGTAAAAATAAGTACAATTCCCCATGTAAAAAATGTTTCTAAAAAGGAAGCAAGAGAACTTTATGAAATAATTGAAGAAAAAAGAAAGGATTTTTTTATAGATTAAAATGGAAAAGAAACAATTTATAGAAAATTTAGATGAAAAAGATATTGCTGTAGATTCCATTTTCTTTGTTGTTAAAAAAGAATTGAAAAAAACAAGGCAGAATAAAGATTATCTTTTTTTAACCTTGAAAGATAAAACAGGGGAGATTCCAGCTTTTCTCTTTGAAAATGTAAATATTTATAAAGATAGATTTGATGAGGAATCTTATATTCGCGTTAAAGGAATAACAAGTGAGTTTAATAACAATATAAACTTGAGAATTTCTAAGATTGAAAGTGTTGAAAAGGAAGAGGTAAATCTTGAAAATTTTATAAATGAAAAAAAGGTTGATGGAGATATGCTTTTTTCCGATACCCTTGATTTTATAGATAAGAATATAAATAATAGGTTTATAAGGGAACTTGTTGCAAGGGTATTAAGTGATTCTGAAGTTGTTAAAAGAATAAAGGAGCATCCCGCCGCCATAAAAATGCATCATGCACTTTATGGAGGACTTATTGAGCACATTTATTCAATGTTAAATCTTGGGAAAAAAATAATTGAACACTATGAATCTTTTCCAACTGATGTTGAAATAAAAATAAATAGTGACGTTTTATATGCGGGAATAATCTTCCACGATATTGGAAAATTGTGGGAGATATCTGATAAAATTGGAAATTATTCCTTTTCAGATTATGGAAAGCTTTTAGGCCATATTTCCATTGGTTACTCTCTTATTTCAAAATATGTGGAAGAAATACCTGAATTTCCTGAGAAATTGAAATTATGTATTCTCCATTTAATATTAAGTCATCACGGCGAGAGGGAATTTGGATCTCCTGTTACCCCCAGGACACCTGAAGCAATAATTTTACACTATATTGACAATATGGATGCAAAGTTGTATTCCATTTTTAACTCGCAAAAAAATTCAAAGGGTGGGGAATGGACAGGTTCTCAAAATGCACTGAGAAAAGAAATTTTCATTGGTTGTTTAGATTTTAAAGAGATGGAAGAAAACAATAATGATGAGGATGAAACACCTTTTTAGTTGGGTTAAATAGCCCTGACATTTGCCAGGGCTAAATAGAAATTTACTTATTTAGATTTTGCATTGCCTGCATGAAATTTCCTTCGATTTTTGTATATCCAGTAGGTATGTTAAATAGACTTTTAGGAACAGGTTTATAACTTACATCTGTAACTTCGCTTGAACTTGTTGTCTTTCTTCCCATCATACTCATGGTTATTATAGTTTTTACAGGGAATTGTCCATTTAACTTCCTCATTTCTGCTACCATGTTTTTAATCATTGGGTTAGAGAAAGCCATTGCTTCATTAAACTCTTGAAATAAGTTTCCATCAATTTTTATGTCCCTTGTTGCCCAAATTTCCATATTCATGCTAATTTTCATTTGAGGATTTGCACCCTGACTTGATGTAACAACATACTTTTTACAGTTCCAATTTTTTATTTTTTGGGTTTCATTGGTTGGGGAGAGTTTGAAAGTCATATTAAACATTTTCATCATTTGAGACATTTGAGGTGGTAATTGAATAGGGAGATTGAAAATAGCATATTTTTTATTTTTGTCATTTATAAAAATGATCTTTTTCTCTTTTGTGTTAAAAATTGCCCTTACATCTCCATTTTTTGTTACAACACCATTTGATGTGTACCATGCTTCACTTATTGTGTCTTTTGCTTGTCCCATAGCCTGTGTATGGGTTACTTTTTTTACATAAGTATCGGCAAAAAGAACTCCCACCGATAAAAATAATGTCAAAAAAGCAAGTGTAAAAAATTTTCTAAACATACATCCTCCTTATAATTTCTGTTAATTATAAACTAATATTATTTTTTTTAAAACATTTTTTTTGAAAAAAAATCTATTATAATAATAAAGCCATAAAGTGGTGAGGGTAGACGCTGTATTTATGCAGAGGAAAGTCCGGACTCCACAGGGCAGCAGGCCACCTAACAGGTGGGAGGAGTGATCCTATGGAAAGTGCCACAGAAAATAAACCGCCCCAAAATTTTTTGGGGTAAGGGTGAAAAGGTGGGGTAAGAGCCCACCGGTTAGACGGTAACGTCTGACGCATGGTAAACCCCCTGCGGAGCAAGACCAAATAGGAGGACGTTTGAGGCTTGCCCGGCCAATGTCCTCGGGTAGGTTGCTAAAGCTTCAGGGAAACCTGATGCGTAGATGAATGTCTACCTAAAACAGAATCCGGCTTACTTGCCACTTTATGGCTAAAGAATAAGGAAGTATTTATGAGTGGTTCTACTTTTGGTAAATTCCTAAAGTTAATTACCTTTGGAGAAAGTCATGGGAAATGTGTTGGTATGGTGCTTGATGGTGTAAAACCGGGACTTGATATTTCAAAGGAAGAAATTGAAAATGAACTTAGAAAAAGAAAACCAGGTGAAACTTTTTTTTCTTCAGGGAGGAAAGAAGGTGATGAAATTGAAATTCTGAGTGGTTTGTTTAATGGAAAAACCACCGGGCATCCAATTTGCATAATTGTAAAAAATAGGGATGTAAGAAGCAAAGATTATGAGGATTTAAAAAGTCTTTTTAGACCTGGGCATGCCGACTACACAATATTTAAAAAATATGGAATTAGAGATTATAGGGGAGGAGGCAGGCTTTCAGGAAGAGAGACAGTTGGCAGAGTAATTGCCGGATCTATTTGCAAAAAAATTTTAAAGAAGTATGGTATAGAGATTTATGGAGGGGTTATTGAACTTGGGGATATTAAGGCTGAAAGATTTGACATAGATTTTATATATAAAAATCCCCTTAAATTCTCAGATCCAGAGAAATATGAGTACGCTGAAAAACTTTTGGAAAGGGTTAAAGATGAAGGTGATTCAATTGGTGGAAAGATAAAGATTTTAATTGAAGGGTTGCCCCCTAAAATTGGAGATCCTGTCTTTGATAAACTTGATGCCCTTTTATGTGGATCCATCATGTCAATTGGAGGTATTAAAGGGGTTGAGATAGGTAGAGGTTTTGAGGTTTCTAAAATGAGGGGAAGTGAAAATAACGACCAATTTTCAAAAGATGGCTTTATTACAAACAATTCTGGTGGAATCTTAGGTGGAATTTCAAGTGGGGATACAATTGAGATTAAGGCGTCAGTTAAACCTACCCCTTCAATTTTCTTAGAACAAAATTTTTTAAGCGAGGATGGAGAGGTTGTAAAACATAAAATTAAAGGAAGGCACGATGTTACAATATGTCACAGGGTAGTGTCAGTAGCTGAGGCGATGGCTTCAATTGTTCTTGCGGATGGAATTTTATATCAGGAAAAGATAAGGGAAAGTTCTGAAATTGAAAGAAAGAGAATGGAAATAGATTTAATTGACACAGAAATTTTAAATTTACTTTCAGAAAGGATTAAAATTTCAAGAGAGATTTTAAGGTTAAAGAAAAGGGAGAATTTACCTCTATTTTCTAAAGAGAGGGAAAAAGAGATATTTGAAAGTTGTAAAATTTTTTCAAGGTTAAGTGGTGTATCTGAGTCAGATATTTTAGAAATTTTTCAGAAAATCCTTGAAGTATCTAAAAAAGATGAAAAAGATTAGTTTTACCCTGTTAATATTTTTTTCCTACTTTTTAATTTTGATTTTTCTATCTAAAGAAATATCCTTTTTTAGAATCTGGTTTTATGTCTTTATCTGGTGGGGATATATTTTAATTTTTGATTACTTTTTTTTAAAAAATAGTGGTAAATCAATTTTTTTTAAAAATTTGAAAGAGGGCATAAAAGGAATAATTTACTCTGTTTTTCTCTGGAATATCTTTGAAATATACAATATCTTTTTAAAAAATTGGAACTACCACAATTTACCGGGTTCAATTTTTGAGAGGTGGCTTGGCTATTTCTTAGGCTTTGGAACTGTTATTTATGGAATTTACATCTCAACTTTTATTGTAAGCTACTTTTTAAATTGGAAATTCCTTTTAAAATTTGACATCTATTCATTTTTTTTAAAAAGAAAAAAGTTTTCCCTTCTAATTGGGATACTCTTTCTTTTCCTTCCCATTTTTTATAGTAGATACTTTTTCCCCTTAATATGGCTCTCATTTATTTTTATCTTTATTCCCATACTTGATAAATTCTTAGAAGTTTTCGATTTTTTAGATGAGAAAAGTAAAATTGAAAAATACAACTATCTTTTAAT
>JALULU010000231.1 GCA_027040585.1 Acidobacteriota bacterium
TAAAAGTTGTTTTAAACTCATTTTTTTAACTGGATTAAAGTTAGATTATAAAATTATTTATATATTTCTTCAAGAAATAATTGTATCGATATTTATGTTATAATTACTTTTAAAAATATAAAAGGAAATTTGAACCATATGAATAATCTTGCAATTTTGAACATTAAAGAACTGATCACGCTTAAAGGTAAAAAAAACCCAAGAATAAAAGATGAGATGAGAGAACTTGGAATAGTTGAAAATGGTGCAATACTTATTGAAGGGGAAAAAATAATTTTTTCAGGCAAAACTAAAGATGCCAGAAAAGAATTTAACTTGAATGATTTTAAAACAATAGACCTTAAAGATGGGGATTTTGTTGTTATGCCAGGTTTTGTGGATAGCCACACCCACCCTGTTTTTACTTCTACCAGAGAAGATGAATATGAAATGAGGATAATGGGAATAAGTTATGAAGAAATAGCTAAAAGAGGTGGGGGAATTTTAAACAGTGCCAAAAAACTAAGAGATGCAAAGAAGGAAGATCTTGAAAAAATTTTTTTAAAAAACTGCAAACTCTTTTTAGAACACGGCACCACAACAATTGAGGCTAAGAGTGGATATGGACTCACAAAAAAAGATGAAATCAAGATGCTCGAAGCAATAAGGGATGGTAAGGAAAAAACACCTTTAGATATATTTCCAACATTTTTGGGAGCCCATGCAATTCCTATTGAATATAAAGATAATCCAGATGAATATGTAAATTTAATAGTAAATGAAATGATACCAGAGGTTTCAAAAAGAGATTTAGCCTTTTTTTGCGATGTATTTTGTGAAAAGGGTTTTTTTAGTAGAGAACAGACAGAAAGGATTTTAAAGGCTGCAATAGAGCATGGGCTTAAAATAAAAATTCATGCAGATGAACTATATTCAATTGGGTGTTCTTCGCTTGCTGCAAATTACAGCGCTTTAAGTGCCGACCATCTTGAAAAAATAAGAGAAGAAGATATGGAAAAAATGGCAGAAAGCAAAACAGTTGCAACACTTTTACCGGGAACTGCATATAATTTAGGACTTAAGGAATACCCCCCGGCAAGAAAAATAATTGAAAAGGGTGTTCCCGTTGCCCTTGCAACAGATTTTAATCCTGGAAGCTGCTTTACACCAAATATGCAGCTTATATTATCCATTGCATGTACTCAAATGAAGATATTACCTTCAGAAGCAATTGTAGCATCCACCATAAATGGAGCATATGCACTTGGAATTGGTGATAGGGTTGGCTCTCTTGAGGAGGGAAAAATCGGTGATTTAATTGTTTTTAACTCCAAAAATTACAAAATGATTCCATATTTATTTGGAGTAAATCACGTAAAAATGGTAATCAAAAGGGGAAAAATAATTAAAAATTTAGAAGTTTTTTAAAATCTTCTCTGGTAAAATTACTTTTTTCGAAAATTTTATAACCTTTACGTTTTCTCTTAAGTCTACTTTCTCTATAAATTTCCTTAAATGCTTCATTATTTTCCTCAAAAATTTTAAGGATATCAGGGTCAAAGTGATATGGTTTTGTCCTTTCATCCCCATGGAGGATTGTATCAACCGCCTTTTCATGTGAATATCCCCTCTTGTAAGGTCTTTTAGCCCTTAAGGCATCGTAGACATCGCATATTGAAACAATTCTCCCTGAAAGTGGTATTTCCTTACCCTTTAAACCAAAGGGATAGCCGCTTCCATCAAATTTTTCGTGGTGGGTAAGTATTATTTCCCTTGCAAGCCTTAAAAATGGATGCCTGTCAAGCATTTTTATACCATAAATGGGATGCTTTTTCACCTCATTCATCTCTTCTTCAGTAAGTCTTCCCCTTTTAAAGAGAATTTTTCGATCCACACTAATCTTCCCAATATCGTGAACTATTGCAGAATGGCTTAAAAGCTCAATTTCAAGCTCAGAAAAATCAGCAAGTTCTTTTTCCACAAGTTTTCTAACAATAAATTCAGCATAAAACTTCATCCTCATAACGTGCTCCCCTGTATCCTCATCATTTGCCTCTGAAGCCTTTGCAAGGGATATGAGGAGAAGTTTAAAACTATTACCTATTTCAAGTGCATCCTTAATAAATGTGTTAGTAAATTTAAAACTGAGTAAAAGGCTTTTAAAGAAATCCCTTTTTACAAGTTTATCCTTTAACTCAATCTCAGGGTTTA
>JALULU010000232.1 GCA_027040585.1 Acidobacteriota bacterium
ACAACGTAACCAACCCATAAAAGATTGTTCATACTCCCTGTAAAAAAATCAATTCCAAATGCTCTGTCAACAAAAATCACAGTGCCACCTTTACTTGGATAGGCAACTGATAACTTTGCATAGGAATAACTTGTAAGAAGTGCAACAATTCCAGCTATCAAAAATGCAATCGGCGTGGCACCACCTGAAAGCATGACAGCAAGGCCCAAAACGGCAAAGATACCGCCCCCCACCATTCCACCAACACCTATTGAAATGGCACCCAATAAAGTTATATTTCTTTTATTACTATCTTCCATAGTTTTTCCATTTTAACCACTTAGATAAAGAAATATATCACAAAAAATCTTTTGAGAAAATTAGATAATTCTGATGGTGCCAGGCAGGAATTTATGAAATTTATAATAGGTGCCAGGCACATTTAATTTTAACAGGAGGTATATTTAATTACGTGTCTGGCACCTTTAAAATTTTAAAAGCCCTTCCAGTTTAATCCTATGCTTACTACCCAACCTTCACCACTTTTATCGTATAAATATTTTCCAATATCGTTAAAATTGTAGTAATTTACAGAACTCAAAAAGGACCACTTTTTTGTAAAATTGTAGTTTGCCATAAAACTTACTTCATACTGCTCCATATTGAGTTGGGAATACTCATCAAAATCCCCCAGCCATTCATGAAAATGTTCATTCCCAACATTTTCAAGACTGCCAAGATCATCACATGTAAAGCTTGCCTGGCTTAAATTAATGGTGGTATTTGCATAAATTCTAAATTTTTCAGAAATTGGTGAATCAAAACTCAACATAATAAAATGCACTAACCCATCATAATTTTCTGTTCTACCCACATATCCATAACCATACTTATATAAGCCTGTTCCCTCTGCATTTGCAGGAATTGCAAATATGGTATCGTAGTCCATCCACTGATAGCCATAGGATGCAGACATATTTAGATGTGGTGATGGGGTATAATTTAAATTAAAAGTCGGTATTACCAAAATTTCATCCCAACCAGTATCCGAATTTAATCTGTGCTTGTAATCCGCATTTAGCGATAAAAACAGTTTGGCATCTGCCCTATATGACAGATTTATGTTTGATTCATAAACACGATTTGGACAATTGGTAAGGTTTAAGGTCCTTATGTATGGGTCAACTCTTAAAACATAAGTCGTGGGAAGCCCAAGATATTCTGACGGCAGTGCTGTTTCCCCTGCTGCATGGAGATTTGTAAATGGATTTACAATATAGTCATATCTAAATTCACCTCTAAACCTAAAATTTCTTCTCAACCTTGAATTTAGAAATAGCCTTAACTTATTTTTAATTGTAGTTTTTACCTCAAAATTGTCCCTTTCAATATTTTCCCTTTTATATGAAAATTTTAAAACACTACATCCTGGAAGCATAAAATTTAAATCCATACCGAAGGTATAAACATCGCGTGAGAGTTCTGAGTTTGTTATATCTAAATTTACAACATTCCAGTACCAATCATATAGTGAATTAAATCCAAGAGCCCTGATACCTGGGGGGACACTACCCTGAAACCTATCTGGAGTAATATATTCAGCCATTGTGTTTCTCCAGATCTTTGCAATATCGTCATTGTCTATCCACTCATAACGGAAAAATGTGTTAAATGTTATTTTATCTAAAGCGTGATTGGAATACCTTAAGTCATAACTTGCAAATTTTTCCTCTGCATCAGTATCTTCATTATTTATTGTTGAATAGGTTCCTGTAGTAAATATTGTGCTATTTGAAGGCAAATTAACACGAAATTTAATACTATTCTTCATTTTTCTAACTTTAGGTGCCCTATCAAAGGGAAGATTTCCATTTGTTGAAGTGCTCATCCATACACCATTATCTTCATATGAAGTATAATATGGATACAAAATCCTGTTATTTGGGTAAACATCTACATTTTGATTGTGGGTACTCCATCCCAAAAGTGCTGGTACATACTGTGCAGGATCATATGGACCTGATTGAGTGTAATTTGCAGTTGGAGGAGAGCTGTGGCTTTTAAAAATTCTATAGAAAAATTTATAAACAAGTGCAAAATATTTATTCATATGTATTAATTTAACACCAAATTCATCGGTTGACTGGTCAACGTTCTCACCATATCCCATGACATGACACCTCGCACACATTGAAAATGCAA
>JALULU010000233.1 GCA_027040585.1 Acidobacteriota bacterium
TAATCTCGATAGTGGTGATGTTAATACAAATGGCAATTTCAAGGTCAAGAGAATACCTTGCAGACGAAGGTGGAGCAAAAATATCTGGAAATCCACTTTACCTTGCAAATGCTCTAAGAAAGCTTGAAACATATTCCCAAAAAATACCTCTTGACGCAAGCCCATCAACCGCTCATATGTTTATTGTAAATCCTCTCAAGGGTAAAAGTTTTTATTCAAAAATGCTTTCCACACACCCACCAATTGATGAAAGAATAAAAAGACTTGAAAAAATGGCCAGAGAGGGCTTTTAAAAAAAATTAAAAATTAAAAAGTGCCTGGCACCATCTGCACTATTTAAAATTTAGGGGTCAGACTTGCATGCAAAATAGTGCCAGGCAAAAAAATTTAAGTTTTTTTGTTGGGGACAGACCTCAACAAAAAATTACTGTGCCAAATTACTGTGCCAGGCACCATAAAAAATTGTGCCTGGCACTTAAAAATTCTGGTATACTACCACATGAAAGTTTTTGGAGGGAAGTTTTAAGGTGCTTAAAAAAACATTTTTAATTTTTCTTTTTTTATCTACTTTTTTAGTTTTCACATATTCACTTAATAAGAAAAATCCGGAAATAGAAAAAGCTCTTAATTTTTCAAAAACGCTTAAAAATGTTGATAAAATTGTAGTTTTAGAAAAAAACCTGATCCATTTAAATGGTGATGGAATATTTAATGAGGAAATTTATCAACTTTCAACAGCACTAACTCCTCAGGGAGCTAAAGAACTTGCATACGCAATATTCTTTTTCAATTCAAAATATTCAAAAATTAAGGTAAATTTTGCAAGGGTTATAAGAAAAAATGGTGAAATTGTTGAAATACCCTCAGAATATATAAAAAGTCAACCAATTGGGAATAAAGAAGATGGTTTTATCCAGTTTTATGTAAAGTTTCCAGAATTAAAACCGGGGGATTCTGTTGAATATTCAATAACACTCGATTCAAAAAGCACCATTGAAAAAAATTACTCTGAAATTTTTCCCTTTAAATATAAATCCCCCATTTACCACAAAATTGTAAAAATTTTTGTTCCTAAAAATATGAAATTGTTCTATAAATGGAGGAATAGCAGCTGCATTTCAAAAAAGGAGAAAACAGGAAATGGTTTTAACTACACCTTTGAGGTCTACAAATCCCCACCCCTTAAACTTGAAAGTAGATATTTCCCAATTTTCGATGTTGCACCAACCCTTTATGTATCTACAATACAAAGATGGAAAGAACTTTCTAAAATTGGTTACGAAGAAAGCATAAATTCCATTGATTTCAACGACGATATGGATAAAAAATTAAAGGATCTTACAGCGGGAAAAAAGACCATTATTGACAAAATCTTTGCTGTGTATCATTACATCACAGATAACATTTCCTTTAATCAATATTCATTTAACACAGGAAGCTTTTTAAAACCTAAAAAGGCATCTGTTGTTTTTAAAGAAAAGCATGGAATTTGCCGCGAAAAATCTATCCTTTTAATGGCTTTTTTAAAAAAATTGGGATTAAACCCTGTTGAGTGCTTGATTAATTTAAACTCTAAAACATTTCCCTATTTTCCAACAATTTATTTTGACCACTCTGTGGTTAAAATAACCCTTAAAAATGGTAAAACAATCTTTTTAGATCCACTCTCTTCACCTGCTACATATAAAGAGAGTACCCTTGTTGGTGACAGGTACATTTTACCCCTTACAAAAAAGGGGTCAGACCTCGTAAAAATCCCCCACATTTCCTCTGATAAAAATCAATTGTCACTTTTAGCTGATACAGTTTATAGAATTGATGGAATTCTAAAATCTTCCATCACCATTGAAACATATGGAGTTTACGATACCTTTTACCGCTCTATACTTAAAAAAGTGGGCACCTTTAGAATTGGTGCATTTTTTAACAATTTAGTAAAATATATACATCCTGATGCAAATATTCCCATTCCTCCAGACTATGTAAACTACAATGATTATAAAACAAATGAGGCTATTTTACTTGGTATTGAGGTAAAAAAATATCCAGTTGAGTTAAAAAACTTCTATTTATTTAAACCTATCCTATTAAATGGCATATTTGACCCATACTTTACAGGTATTTTAAATAAATATTCAAAGGTTGAAAAAATTTCACATCCAATTTATTTAATATCAC
>JALULU010000234.1 GCA_027040585.1 Acidobacteriota bacterium
CAAAATTGATCAGGGGGCAGGAATAGCATTTAATATTAAAGACAATGGAAGCTACCTTGTAATAAGAGCAAATCCCCTTGAAAACAATTTGGTTTGCTTTAGACTAAAAAACAGAAGAAGGTCAGTTGTAAAATGGAGAAAAAATGTAAAAACTCCATCAAAAACATGGCATACACTTTCTGTTATTATAAAAGGGAAAAAGATTGAGGGATATTTAAATGGTAAAAAATATTTAGAATTTTATACAGAGGAGCCAATTTCAGGGAGAATAGGTCTCTGGTCAAAATCTGATTCCTATGTGTATTTTGACAATTTCAAGGTTGAATCTGAGAAATAGATTAATAAAAACTATCTTTGATGTTTTTTAAAAAAGTCCCATATAACTTTTGATGCGTCTATTTCATTTGATACTCTACCTGCAAACCTTTTTGTTAACCGACGCCTATCTCCGGGCCAAGCGTGTCCTCCACCTTTTATACCATACAACACCACTTCATACCCATCCCTTGTATTAACGTATCTTTCAACAAAAACAATGGTGCCATCATAGGGGTTTTTATCCTTTAACCATCTCCTTTTAAATTTTTTATCGCACTTATCCCTATTAATCCAGTATTTAAGAACTTTTCTAACTGGTAGGGACATACCCCTTGAAAATCCTAAAAACTTTATCTCACCACCATTCCACTTTACAAGGGGATCCTCTGTTCCATTAATTATCAATACTGAAACAGGCAAATTGCTTTTAGAGTGGGACATAAGCCATGGAGACATTGAACCTGAAACAATAGCTATAGCTGCGATTTTTTGAGGGATTTCACATGAAAGGCGAAATGACATAAAACCACCATTAGATATTCCAGCGACATAAACCCTTTTTTTGTCCACATTATAATTTTCAATAAAAAAGTCTATTAACCTTGAGATAAATTTAACATCGTCTAAGTTACTTTTAGTATAAAAACCTTTTACTCTTCTCCCATCATTCCAGTGCTTTCTAAAACCTTTTGGATAAATAACTATAAATCCATTTTTATCAGAAATCTCATCAAAATGGGTGTGTTTTCTTATACTCTCTGGGGTACCAAATCCACCGTGTAAAAGAATAACAAGGGGAATTCTATCTTTTTTTAAAGCACTCTTTGGGATGTGAAAATAAAAGACCCTTGAAATTCCATCAACAACAATTTCTCCATGAAAATTTCCACTCTTTAAATTCTCTCCTGAAAAAAATATGAGAAAAAAGGAAAAAAATAAGATTAAAAAAATAATAACTCTATTTTTCATGTCAATTCTCCCAGAAATCTCTAAAAATTTTATAACAAAATTTTACCTGATTTGTTTTAAAAAAAGTGCCAGGCAGAAAATTAAATTGGTGCCAGAAAATTAAATTGGTGCCAGGCACAAAAATTCTTTTAAAAAATAGGAAGTTAAGGTATTTTCTAATTTTATAACTTTTTATAAATTCAGATGAAAATTAAACTAACTAAAGCTGAAATAATTCTAATTTTTGCTACTCTCATATGGGGGCTTACATTTCCCGTTATAAAAGGTGCTTTAAAGGGGATTCCACCCTTTGCTTTTCTCACATTGAGGTTTTTACTTGCAAGCTTTGTAATAATATTTTTTGTAAATTTAAAAATTAAAAAAGAAAACATAAAATGGGGTATTATAATTGGTATTTTCCTGTTTACAGGTCTTTCACTACAAACCATTGGGTTAATTTACACCACAGCCTCAAGATCTGGATTTATAACAAGTTTTCTTGTCTTTTTAATTCCCATTTTTGACTACCTGATTTTTAAGAAGAAACCCACGAAATATGCAATCTTAGGTGTTATAACCACCACAATTGGTCTCTATTTGCTCTCTTCCCCAAAGGGTGGTGGATTTAATTTTGGAGATTTCCTCACATTTTTAAGTGCCATACTTTTTGCCTTGCAAGTTGTATTCATCGAATACTCAACAAGCAGATATGATGAAAACACAATTGTATCCTTTGAAATTTTTTCCTCCCTTTTATTTAGTTTATTAGTTTCTGGATCCTTTGAAAAATGGCAATTTAAATTAAGCCCGGAAATTATTTTAGCGGTTATAATTACTGGCGTTTTTGCCACATCTTTAGCCTTTATAATGCAGGGAAAATATCAAAAGGAAACAACATCTACAAA
>JALULU010000235.1 GCA_027040585.1 Acidobacteriota bacterium
AATATAGGAATGGTGATTATCAAGGGGCACTTCGGATAATGATTCCATATTCAAATAGATATCCAGACTGGGAATTTGCCCACAGGTTGATTGGAATGTGTTATTTTAAAATGGGAAAATATGAAAAGGCAGTAAAAGCACTGGAAAAGGCTACTTCTCTTAATTCATCTGAGGGATCAGTTTATCTTGCACTTGCCGAGAGTTATTTCGATCTGGGAGATTATGAAAATGCCTTATCTTCATTAAAAAAAGGTAAAAAATTTCTTTCCTCAAAAAGAGATTTTTACTTATTTTACAAAATTGAGGGGTTAATTTATTATAAATTGGAAAATTGTAATAAATGCATTGATTCAATTTTGAAATCCTTTTCTTTTAAAAGTGGTGATGAAAAGGACTATTTTCATTTGGGTGCATGTTATTTAAAATTAAAAAAGTATGATGATGCTGAAAGTGCACTAAAGAAAAGTCTTGAGATAAATCCATATTTTGGTCCATCCTTTAAAATTTTAATGCGTTTAAAGTTAAAAAAAGCTGAAATTTTGATGAAGTCTAAAGATTTTTATGGTGCTATTTCTCTTTTTAAGGAATACATAAAGAGGTTTCCCAATAGTCCAGAGGTTAAATTAAACCTTGCACTCTGTTATATTTCTGTAAAAGACTTTGAAAGTGCAAGAAAACTTCTCCTTGAAGTGGTTAAAAATCTACCTCAAAATTACAAGGCACTTTTTTATGCTGGATACGTTTTTGAAAGAGAAAATGACTTTAAACAGGCGCTTTACTACTACCGGAAAGCAAAAAATATTTTAAAGACTAAGGAAGTTTTAACAGCCATAAAAAGGGTAAAGCTTAGACTAAAATAACTTTCAAAAACATATTCATTTCCTGTTAAATATAAAATTAATTCTACCCCCTTTCATTTGAAATAATAAAAAGAAATATAATGCTTTAGACCGGGCAGTTTATTTACTGCCCAAGCTTTTAAGTTTTTACTTTAAACTTATTAAAGTAGATCTACCTTTTTTTGTAATATTTATTTTATCCTCTCTTGCAAGCCAGCCAATTCCCTGCATAATAAGATCATTATTTACTTTAATAGATTTTTTTAGTTTTGAAATGGAAATAGTCCCATTTTCATTGAGGAATTCCCAGATTTTACCTGCCGTTTCACCTATTTCATAAATCATTTTAAAATCCTCCTGATACATAAATTTTTATTTTACCAGTACAACTCAAATTCATAATAGCCTGCTCCTCTTTGTGGATCAATAATTCTCACGACTACAGAATAGTCATTGTACTTTGTGGGTTGTTGAAGAATTTCTATACTGCCCCTTCCGCTAATTTTATTGAGATGTACCTTTATTTTTTCCTTTGGCATTTTTTTAAAAAAAGTAACCTTTGCACCTTTAATTTTTCTTCCTCTTATAACTCCAGAAGTAACATAATCTCTTCTAAATCTAAGTTCCACAACTCCGTCCACACGACCTCTCCATCTAATGACACCTTTTTTCTCATTTTCATATTTTTTATTGCTATTTTTTTCATAAATACTTCTTCTTGTTCCTTCATTCCATTTTAATCCAATTTTATATTTATAATCGCCGCCCTGTGGATCTTCTATTAAGATTTTTACAGAATATCTATTGAAGTAAGAAGGTTGTTCAACAATTTTAACCTTACCCCTTCCTCTTAAGACAAAAAGTTCAACATTTTGCGATTTATGAGGTAAATATGAGTAAAATTTGTAGTGCATATCTCTTATTTTTTTGGCTTCAATGTGCTTTATGGTTACATTGTTATCCTTTACTATGATGTAGTCTGAACCATCAACCTTCCCTTCCCAGTAAAAATCTAAATCTTTGTTTTCTGAGTTTTCTTTCTCCCAGTAGAGGTAAAAATCATATATATCTCTTCCCCTGTAAGGACCATCATCAACCAAAACTTTAACGCTGTAATTGTTATTATAAGATGGATTCTCAACTATTTTAATATTACCTCTGCCTTCAATTTTCTTTAACATCACTTTAAAATTACTTCCTGGTATTTTGTTTGAATACGAATATCTCATATCTTCAATTTTTTTACCTCTTTCCCTTTCAGTTTCAACTTTATTTTCGTGAAATATTAAAAATACTTTACCGTCCACGCTTCCACGCCAGTGTACA
>JALULU010000236.1 GCA_027040585.1 Acidobacteriota bacterium
AGAAGTCAAGGTATGTTGTAATAAAGGTTAAAATTAAAATACCAATGTTTCTATTTACAAAAGAATGTGTTGTTAAAGGTTCCTGTGAGAAGCCGATTATTGAAACTCCACATAAAAATGAAATAGACAAAGAGATGAAAAATTTATTTAAATGATTAACATACAGTCGCCATAGCTGTAAAATCTGTATTTTTCTTTTATAGCAATCTCGTAAGCTTTCATAATTAGTTCTTTTCCTGCAAAGGCGGATACAAGCATTAAAAGTGTAGATTTCGGCAGGTGAAAATTTGTAAGTAATTTATCCACAACTTTAAATTCAAAAGATGGGTAAATAAATAAATTTGTATAACCCATTTCTTCCTTTATTTTGCCACTGTTATTTTTGGCTATAGTTTCAAGAGTTCTGGTCGTGGTAGTTCCCACTGCAAGAATTTTCCCCCTATTTCTTTTGTGTAAATTTATTTTTTGTGCAGTTTCGCCATCTATAGAATAAAATTCCTCATCCATCTTGTGATTTTCTATTTCCTCAACAACCACAGGCTTAAACGTTCCGGGCCCAACATGTAAAGTTATTTCACATATTTCTACACCTTTGTTTTTTATATTATTTAAAAGTTTTTCGCTAAAATGTAATCCTGCGGTGGGGGCTGCAACTGAACCAATTTTTTTTGCAAAAACTGTTTGGTATCTTTCTCTGTGAAAGTTTTCTGGTAATTTACCAGCTTCTTTTATATATGGAGGAAGTGGAATTTTTCCATTTTCAAATATAAATTTAAAGAAGTTCTCCCCTGAGATATTGAATTTCATTATTCTGCTTCCATCTTCTAATATTTTTAATACTTCACCTTTAACATTGTCTTCAAATTCAACTATACCACCTAACTTTATCCTTTTTGCTGGCCTTAGTAAAACTTTCCATATGCCATCTGTTGTCTCTCTTATGAGGAGTACTTCAATTTTTGCATTCCCTCCTACTTTTTTTCCAAAAATTCTTGCTGGAAAAACCTTTGAGTTGTTAATGACAAGCATATCTTTGGATGTTAAAAATTCAGTAATATCACTAAATTTTTTGTGGTAAATTTTACCAGTGTTTTTTTCAACCACCATCATTCGGGAGTTTTCCCGCTTATCTGCTGGTTTTTGAGCAATTAACTCTTCAGGAAGGTTGTAATTGAAATCTTCAATTTTCATTTTTATCGATCAATATATCCCTATTTTGAAAATAATAAATCAGCTGTCCACAGAATATAAATATCCAGCTGGATACATAAATCCAGACCACTATTATAACAATTGCCCAGATTGATCCATAAACCTGTTCATAGTGAAAATATGGAATAGTAAGCACGAATATATAATTGCCTATATGCCATATGATTGATGCAATTAATCCGCCAATAAAGGCTTTTGATGTTTCCACTTTTGTATCAGGTAAAACTTTGTAAATGATTGTAAAAAGTAACATTGTAAATATAAATGCTGATACTGCAAAAATAATTTGTAAAAAGTGGTTGGAGTAAGGTAGGTCTCTAAAGAGTACGTTTAATCTTAAAATATGAAAAGCGATAATTGTAGTGCCTGAACTTATTAAAAATATTGAAGATATCAGTATTAAAAAAAGATGTATTAATAAACTCTTAAAAAAGGACCTTTTCTTTGCAACATTCCATGCTTTATTTAGAGCATCTTCAAGTATTGAAAAAACCCACATACCAGCCCATAGATATATTGAGGCATAGGTGATCATAGATTCCCAATTTGGTGATGAGATCATGGTATCTAAATTTGTGATTAAAAAACCCCTTGTCTCAGGTGGAAAAACTGAAATAATTTTTTCAGCGATTTCCCTGCTGACTCCATGAATTTTTATAAATTGATCGCCTAAAGATACCATTAGAAGAAAAGCAGGGAAAAGAGTAATTAGTGTAAAATATGCAGTGGCTGCAGCATTTGTGGGTAAATGCTTCTTAAAAAAACTCTTTACTGTATTTTTTAGTGATTTAAAAAATATAAACATTTTATTTAAATTTATAAAAGTGAAAAAATATAATAATACAAAATTTTTGCAATATATATTTTTTATTTAATTTAATAAAAGTATAATGGATTATACCGCCTATTTTAAGGAGTTTGAAATGAAAAAATATGTTTTTTTAGTTGTCTTGCAATTTCTTTTAGGGAGTATTCTGTTTGGAGCAAACAAGATTTATACAGGGACTTTAGAAAATAATATGAAATTTATGGTTGTGGAAAATCATTCCACACCAGTTGTTTCAATATTTATGACGGTTAAAGTTGGCTTGAGAGATGAAGATAATCTTTCCTGTGGTGTCTCTCATATGTTAGAGCATCTGTTGTTTAATGGAACCAACAAGAGAACACAGAGGAAATTATATGAAGATACAGATATGATAGGTGCATATTGTAATGCCTTTACCAGAGATGATTTTACTTGTTTTATGATGGTTGTGCCTTCTAAAAATGTTGAAAAAGGTATGGATATTTTAACTGATATGGTGTTTCACTCCACATTACTTCCTGAAAAACTTAAAAAAGAGAGGGGAATAGTAATTGAGGAGCTAAAAAGGGATATGGCAAACCCCTCATTTTTTTATGAAAAATATAAAAAAGAAAATATATTTAAAGGAACTCCATATAGAATGGAAGTGCTTGGAACAGTGGATTCAATAAAAAAGATGAAAAGAGATAATATATGGAAGTATTATATAACTCACTATGTACCTTCAAATATAGTCGCACTTGTAGTTGGAGATATTACAAAAGATAAGGCAGAGGCACTTTTAAAAAAATATTCTCATAATGTTAGAAATGGAAAAGTAATTTCAAAGCCAATAATAAAAAATATTTTTAATAGAAAAGATGTGGCAGTTTTTAAAGTTTTAGGGAGACATTCTGAATTGACATTGACGTATAAAGCACCTTTTATGAAAGATAAAGATTATTTTAATTTTTTGCTTCTGGATAGTTATTTAAATTCTCCAGAATCTCCAATTAATAAAATAAGTAGAGAGTTTAATCTGTCAAATGTAAATACACAGTATGTTTATAATAGAGATTATGCAATATATAACATAACCTTTTCGTCCATAAAACCTTTTGATAAAAGTATGGTAGAGAAAATAAAAAAAGCTATTTTAAATTTAAAATATGATTCTCTTACAAAGGATTTATTAAATAATTTGAAATTATCTTTAAAAGCTGAGGAAATATATAATTATGATAATATCCATTATCTTGGAGTGATAAAAGGACAGATGTTGGCTGATGTTCCATTTTCAAAGCTTAAGAATTTCTTTTTAAATGGGTATATTAAAAATGTTGAGAGTGTCTCCTTAAAGGGAGTTTTAACTGCTTTTAAAAAGTATATTTCAGGTGAAAAATTTCCAATTATAACGATTGTAAATGGAGGTAATAATGAAAAATAATAAAAAGATATTTATATTCATAATTTTTATACTTTTTCTTTCCCTAACAATTTTTGGAAAAATACATTCTGAAAAAAGTGTTGTGTTAAAAAATGGACTTACAGTTTGTGTTATTCAGGATCTGGACACTCCCGTTACCGCTATACACGTTTTGTTTAAAAATAGGAGCTTTAATGAAGGCAGGGGGAAAGCGGGAATAGTTGATTTAATCCATAGAATGTTTGTAACAAAAAAAGTAAAAAATGATCTTATGGCAATTGGTGCAGAAATTCAGACAAACGATCTTTTGTTTTTACCATTTGACGATTACTATACCACAAATGAATTTTCATATATTAGGTTTAAGACATTAAATGAGTTCTATGATAAAGGGATTAACCTTCTTTCTAATGTTATTATGAAGCCAGATTTAAGTGTTAAAAATTTTAGAAGAGCAAAAATGGAATTAATAGGTGCACAGAGGTTTTACTCTGTTAAACCACAAAAAATTGGAATGAGAAAATTTTATGAACTGATTTCCCCTAATACCTATCTTTCATATCCAATTTATGGGACAATGAAAACTGTATCTAACATATCTTTATCTGATGTGAAAAAATTTTTCGGAAAATATTTTACACCTTCAAATACCATATTGACAATTTACACCGCAAACTCTCCTGAGAAAATTTTAAATGCTGTAAATGAATATTTTGGAATCTGGAAGGGTGTTCATAATACGCCCCAAAATTTTGTAAAGGCAAAAATAAACACATCTGTCTTTGGACAAAGTATAACTGTTAAGTCAAACGCAAGGGGCATTGGATTTTTTTGTGGGGGATATGCCATTAAATTAAAAAAGGGAGATGAAATTCCTTTAAAAGTGCTTATGGCAGTTTTTTCTGACAAATACAGTTTTCTTTTAAGAGAAAAATATGGGCTTGCATATTCAATCGGAGCGAGTTTTTCAACGTTAAATTGTGAACAAAATGGAATATTTCTTACCTATATAATAAGTGAAAAAAAGAATCTCGAAAGAGTAGCAAAACTTACAAAAGATTTTTCCGATAAATTTTTAAATAGTAAATTTACCAGGAAAGAGGTTGAGATTTCTAAAAATAGAATGATGGGAAAACTTTTGAGAAGATTTATTCCTTCGTTAAATAAAGCATATTTTATGGGTATTTACACATTTTGCGGAAAGAAATGCTCAGATTTTTTTAAACAAATCGACAAAATAGAAAAAACAAAGTTTGAAGATGTAATAAGGGTAGAAAGAAAATATTTTTCACCCAAGAAATTTAATTACATCACTGTAAAATAATTGGAGGATAGTATGAAAAAGTTGTTACTTTTTTTTATTATGTTTTTTCTAATAACTATTCAGCTTATGGCTTTAAATGTAAGCAAATATAAGATAGATGTTACAATCGATACTGAAACTCACTCCATCTCTGGAGTTTCTGAAATATTCTTCCCATATCAAAAAGGCAATATATTGGTGCCCATTGGAAACAAAATAGAGATAAATTCACTTTTTTTAAATAATACCAAAATTGCTGTGGATATTGTGAAAAAAGGTAATGAAAATTTTTTAAAAATAGTACCAGTTTATTTTAAGGACCAAAATAAACTTGAGATCTATTATTACGGTACCTTTAAGAATGTCCCCCAAAATGCAATGTTTTCTCAAGAATTTATGAATATAGGTACAGATGGCTATATAAAAGATGACTTTGTGTATTTACCTCCAGATGGATACTGGTATCCCCATTTTGATGGAGTACTTGCTCCTTTTAGTTTAAAAGTAAAAACTAAAAGCAATTTGATTTTTGTTACCACGGGAAATTTTTTAGGAAAAAGCAGCGATGGAATATACAATGTTTTTTCATTTTCAGAAGATAAGCCTGTAGAGCCTATATTTCTAATAGGTGGAAAGTATAAAGTCGATAAAGATTATTTAAATGGTATTTCTATTTATACATATTTTTTCAATGAGGATGAATTTCTTTCAAGTAAATATCTTGCTGCTGTAAAAAGATATATCAAGATGTATTCCGATTTGATAGGTCCATATCCTTTTAAAAAGTTTGCTGTTGTGGAAAACCAACTTCCAACAGGATTTGGAATGCCTTCCTATACATTACTGGGGCAGGAGGTTTTAAGGTTACCATTTATTGTATATACGTCCCTTGGGCACGAAGTCCTTCATAACTGGTGGGGGAATTCTGTGTTTGTAAACTATAGTGAAGGAAATTGGTGTGAGGGGCTCACGTCTTATATGGCTGATCACTATTATAAAGAGTTAAAGAGCGAAAAAGATGCTGTAAATTATAGAAGGCAACTTTTAGTAAATTATATGTCTTATGTTAAAAAGGGGAATGAAATATCCTTAAGTGAATTTATTGAGCGACATAATCCTGCTCAAAGAGCAATAGGATATGGGAAATCTCTTATGGTTTTTCATATGTTGAGAAAATTAGTTGGAGATGATGTTTTTTATGAGGCACTTAAAAATTTTTATAGTGAAATGGTGTGGAAGAAAGCAAGCTGGGAAGATATAAGAAAAATATTTGAAGACACATGGGAAAAAGTGCATGAGAAAACCTTAGAAGAATACAAGAAAGAAAATAAAAAAATTCCTGAATTTGAGAAAAATCTTGATACCTCGCTTGATTGGTTTTTCTCACAGTGGATATTTAGAAAAGGTGCTCCTGAAATTGGTATTAAACTAAATATGGTTTTTCAAGTGAGTGAAAATGATTATCTCATTTCATTTGACCTCACTCAATCGGAACCTCTTTATAAACTTTTAATTCCAGTTGAGATAGTTACGGAGAAGGGAAAAGAATTTAGAAAAATTACTTTTTCGGACAAAGAACATGAATTTCAGATAATCCTAAAAAATAAACCTTTGAAACTTATAGTAGATCCAGATTATGATGTTTTCAGGAAATTGTATCCTGAAGAAATCCCCCCATCTATTTCAACAGTTTTGGGAAAAGATACGTTATATGTATATTTTTCTAATAATTTTAAAAATTCCGAATCATATGCCAAGATAATGAAAAGTGTTTTTCCCAAAAAGGATATATTTAAGGTGAAAACATTAGAGGACGCTCTGTCAAAAGCATCTGAAGGAAAATGTGTCTTATTTTTTCAGACACCGTCAGAAAATTTGAACAGTAAGATAAAGGATATTTCAATGCAAGATATAGATATAAAAGATGGAAACCTATTTTTAAATTCCAAGCCAAATCCAATAATGGGTAATAAGAAAGCTATTATTGTGTTTAAAAATAGGATGACCCAGAATACCTCTTTAGCTCTTTTTGTGGATGATGGGAATGAGATTTCCTTTGAAAGGGTTTTAAATAAAATTATACACTATGGAAAATATGGATATTTAATATTTGATGGTGAAAAAAATATATTAAAAGGTGAATGGGAGACCTTAAAATCGCCGTTAATTTTAGATATAAAATAACTTATTATTTCTTGACTAAATGTAAAGGTAAGTATTAGAATAACTTTTAATTTCACACAGGAAGGATTTAATATGGTTAGGATAATTCACCATGATTTGTTAATTCTTGGTTCAGGTATTGCTGGGTTAAGGGCAGCACTCTCTGCTTCCATTGCCTCTAAAGGCAAATTAGATATAGGGATGCTTTCAAAAATTCAGCTTATGAGATCCCATTCAGTATCAGCAGAAGGTGGAACTGCAGCAGTTTTAAGACCTGAGGAAGGAGATTCCCATGAACTTCATGCATGGGATACAATTAAAGGTTCTGATTTTCTTGCAGATCAAGATGTTGTGTTTAAATTTGTTGAAATTATGCCTTCTGAGATCAGACTACTTGACAAATGGGGTATTCCCTGGTCAAGAAGAGATGATGGCAGAATAGCGCAGAGGCCCTTTGGCGGTCATTCTTTTCCACGTGCTGTTTTTGCAGCAGATAAAACCGGTTTCTACGAGATGCAGACTCTCTATGACACATTGCTCAAAATAAATGATTTTTCAAGGTATGATGAGTTTTTTGTAACTTCAATCAAAGTGAAAGATGGCAAATTCATGGGTCTTACTGCCATTGATATGAGAACTGGAGAATTCCTGGGATTTACTGCTAAGGCACTAATTATAGCAAGTGGTGGAGCCGGGAGGCTTTTTGGATTTACCACATATGCCCATACCGTAACAGGTGATGGTGTTGCAATGGCCTTTGAAGCTGGAATTCCCATTAAGGATATGGAATTTTTGCAGTTCCATCCAACCGGGCTAATCCCTTCTGGAATATTGATGACAGAAGCATGTAGGGGTGAAGGTGGATATTTGAGGAATAAAGATGGTGAGAGGTTCATGTCAAAATATGCACCATCAGTATTGGAACTTGCGCCAAGAGATATTGTATCAAGATCTATAATAACTGAGATACTTGAAGGTAGAGGGTTTAAAGGTCCAAGAGGGCTTGACTATGTTCACCTTGATTTAACTCATTTAGGTGCAGAAAAGATAATTACAAGGCTGCCACAGATAAGAGAAATTTCAATGAAATTTGTTGGAGTTGATCCAATTGAGGAGCCTATTCCAATAAGGCCAGTTGCACACTATTCAATGGGTGGAATACATACAAATATTAGAGGAGAAACTTCTGTTGAGGGAATTTGGGCTGCTGGAGAGGCTGCATGTTCAAGCTTGCATGGAGCAAATAGGCTTGGAACAAACTCCACAGCAGAGTGTCTTGTATGGGGTAAAATAACCGGGGAAGAAGCAGCTAAATTCATTGAGAAAAATAATGGGTCTATTGATGTTGACCAGAAAATGTTTGAAGAAGAAGAAAATAGGATTTTTAAAGGAATTCTTCAACAAAAAGGTGGAGAGAATTTATATAAGATAAGAGAAGAACTTAAAAATGTTATGGACCACAAAGTAGGAGTTTTTAGAGATGAAAAAAATCTTCAAGAGGCGGTTGATAAAATAAAGGAACTTAAAGAAAGAATAAAACACGTTGAGATAAAAGATAAAGGTAAAATTTACAACACTGATTTGACATATTATTTTGAAACCAATTTTGTCCTTACTGTTGCAAATATACTTGCTGAGGGAGCACTTAGAAGAAAAGAATCAAGAGGTGGACATGCAAGAAGAGATTTTCCAAAGAGAGATGATGAGAAATGGCTTAAACATACCCTTG
>JALULU010000237.1 GCA_027040585.1 Acidobacteriota bacterium
TGTTGGAGTAGTTGGCTACTTTTACTATAGATGGATTGGCAACTCTAAAGAGATAGCACTTGCTACGGTTAGAATGGTAGTACAACTGCTTTTAATTGGTTATCTTTTAGTCTATATATTCAATAACCAAAATAGCTTAGTTGGGCTTTTAATAGTGCTTTTTATGGTATTGGTATCATCGCTTATAGCATTAAGAAATGTACAAAATAGAAATTTACAAACATATTACAAAATATTCATATCTATACTGATTGGTGGTAGTATAAACCTGCTTTTGGTACTATATGCTGTTATAGATTTAGAGCCACTCTACCAGCCAAGATTTATAATACCTCTTGCTGGAATGATATATGCAAACGCTATGAATGCAATAGCGCTAGCAAGTGAGCGTTTTGAGAAAGAGATAAAAAACAGCAGTTACGAAGAGGCAAGAGCAGTAGCTTTTAAGGGTGCACTAATTCCACAAATAAACTCATTTTTAGCTGTAGGGCTTGTATCTTTACCTGGAATGATGACAGGGCAGATACTCTCTGGAGTTGACCCAACAGTTGCAGTTAGATACCAAATAGTGGTTATGTGTATGGTTTTAGGGAGTGCAGGGATAAGCGTAATTAGTTATCTGCTATTAAGTCGTAAAGGATAGGGGATGAGAAAAGTTATAGCTACAATCTTTTTACTATCTGCAATATTTTTTGCCTGGGCTTTCAAGTACACTTATGCAACAAAAATAGAAGAGCCAAAAATAGATGCAAACTTAAAAGAAATCGCTACAAAAGAGTATCTTGAAAATAAAATAGAAGAGGCACTAAAGCAAGATAGTATAGACGATGCAAAAAGTTATCTTGGCTTAACTAATTACTTAAATATTACAATTAAAAGAGAACTAAAAGATAAAATAAAAAAGCAAGAAGCCCCACTACCTAGC
The DNA here is from genome assembly GCA_027040585.1 of Acidobacteriota bacterium. GTDB lineage: Bacteria > Acidobacteriota > JAAYUB01 > JAAYUB01 > JAMOQF01 > JAMOQF01. The sequence goes on from JALULU010000237.1 coordinate 926, forward strand.
ACAATACGAAAAGCAAAAGAGTTTGCAAGTGGTTTTATAACAGGCAAAAGTGAAAGTGCTGCAAGCATAAGTGGAAGTGTTGTATCAGACTTTACAGTTGTAGGTGATTTAAGAGATACTTACAAAGAGGGTAGTAGATATTTACAAGGTAAAGAGTATGATAAGTTCTTATTAAATATCTCTCTGTTGGGTCTAGCAATAACAGCTTCTACCTATGTAAGTTTTGGAGCGACAGCCCCACTCAAAACTGGTGAGGCAGTAGCAAAAACCGCTTATAAAAGTGGAAAACTAACAAAAGGTTTTATAAATATATTGGATAAAAAACTCTCTAAAAGCATAGATTTAAAACTACTTAAGCAAGTGGACTTTAGCTCTTTTAAGAGATTTAAAAACTCGAGTAAAGCAGTACTGAAAAGTATAAATTCAAAACCCTTTAAAACCCTATTTAAGCAGTTAAACACAATAAAAAATCACACCTCTTATATAGATAGCGTTAAACTATTAAAGTATGCAAATACAGAAAAAGACTTAGCAAGAATAGTTAAAGTAAGCGGTAAATATAGAGACAATACAGTAAGAGTATTTAAAGTTTTAGGCAAAAAAGTTTTGCAAACAGGTAAGGTGGTTGTTAAATATACAGGTAAATTTATTTTGAATATTATTGGATTTTTATTATCGATAGTTGGGTTTTTTGTTACGATACTTTTGGGTAAATTACTTAGAAGAAAAATTTTAGGGTAACTCTAAAGGATAGCTCCATTGCTATAAAGTTAAAAATTTTAACTCCGTAAATTCAATAAACTTAAAGCTAAAAAATGGCTACAGAATCCTTAACTTGATGACAATGGGAGAGTATCGTATGTTATATGTAAATCTTAATTCATGCAAATTATGCGATATGATTGCACATTGTTTAATCTAAGAATTAGGGGCACTATATTGTGTAGTTTTAAATATTGATATATATGTAGGGTTGATTTATCGACTCTACATATAATTATTTACACTCCTTCTGTATGCGACAAGGTCGCGCCTACATCTTTTAATTGTATGTAAAGGCAGCGCTAAGGTAGCCTACTACTCTCTCTTTATCATTTGTTATGTCGCCACTTGTTCTGTAGTCTAGTATTGTGCTTTTTAGATTTTCATCTTTTGCATTTTCTACTAAGGCTTTTATTCCTATAATTCCGCACGCTTCGCATCCCATATCTAAAATGTCAT
>JALULU010000238.1 GCA_027040585.1 Acidobacteriota bacterium
GCACATAGTCGAGTTTTCTTACTTCATCTATTGTAACAGATTTACAAAATCCTTTTATGTCCTCATAATTTCCGTCAGGTTTTTGCCATTTGCGGTATGTATTTGCAATTTTTTGTATGTCTTTGTGGGTTAAAATTCTTGTTCTTCTGCTTATGAGTTTCCCCATTTCCCTTGCGTCTATGAAGAGTATTTCGTTTTTTCTGTGTATTTTGTTTCTTTTTAAAAACCACAGCGAAGCTGGAATTTGGGTATTTAAAAATAGTTTTGTGGGTAAATTTACTATACAATCAACTATTCCGTCTTCAATCATGTTTTTTCTTATCTCATATTCAGCGGTTTGTTTTGTGGTGAGTGCCCCTTTAGCAAGAACAAAGCCTGCTTTTCCTTCAGGTGCAAGATGAAAAATAAAATGTTGTATCCATGCATAATTTGCATTTCCTGTAGGTGGGATTCCATATTTCCATCTGACATCTTTTCTTAAGAGTTCTCCATCCCAATCACTATCGTTAAATGGAGGATTTGCTATTACAAAATCTGCCTTTAAATCTTTGTGTGCATCATTTAAAAAAGAACCTTCAGGATTCCATTTTACCTGAGAAGAGTCTATGCCTCTTATTGCAAGATTCATTTTACACAGTCGCCATGTGGTTTGATTACTTTCCTGTCCATAAATTGATATTGCGTCAATTCTACCCTGATGTTCTTTAACGAATTTTTCCGATTGAACAAACATTCCGCCAGATCCACAGCATGGGTCAAATACTCTGCCACTATAGGGCTCAAGCATTTCAACAAGTAGTTCGACAACGGTTCTCGGAGTGTAGAATTGGCCGCCTTTTTTGCCTTCAGCAAGTGCAAACTGACCTAAAAAGTACTCAAAAACATGTCCCAATATGTCTGCGCTTTTTTCCTTTGCTTTATCAAAATTTATATTACTAAAAAGGTCAATTAGTCCACCAAGACTTATTGGATCAAGATTCCCCTTTGCGTAAACTTTTGGCAAAACACCCTTTAAAGATGGGTTTTCTTTCTCTATTTCATCCATAGCGTCATTTATAAGTTTTCCTATTTCCGCCGGTTTTTTGGCATTTGCCTTTAAGTACTCCCATCTTGCTTTAGGTGGCACAAAAAATACATTTTCAGCTTTGTATTCATCTTTATCTTCAGGATCTGCTCCTTCATATTCCCCTTCGCCTTTTTTTAGTTTTTCATATAGATTCTCAAAGGCATCTGATATGTATCTTAAAAAGATTAAACCTAAAACAACATGCTTGTATTCAGCAGCATCAATATTTTTTCTTAATTTATCTGCCGCTTTCCATAGTTTTTTTTCAAGCGGTTCATTTTTTATTTCCTTACTCATCTCCCAATTTTGCCTCCTTAAATTCGTTGTTTAATTATAAAACATAATCTGTTTTTTTAACAGGTGAAAGTTAAAGCGAGGCCTGATGTTGAGGTCTGATGGTCTAATTTTTAATATCGAGGTCTGTCCCCAAAAAATATGTCCCCAATAATGTCAAAAAATATATCGAGGTCTGACCCCAATGTTTTTTTTATCTCTTTTCCTTGCGAACTTTTATTTTTTCTCATATTATCTATTGTTATAAAAATCGATTTTTAATTTAATGGAGGTATTTATGGGAATTTATGTAATAGGTACTGGACATACAAAGTTTGGAAGATTAAAAGATAAAGATCTGTATGATTTAATTGTTGATGCAGGTAAAGAGGCGTTAGAGGATTCAGGGGTTGAACCTAAGGATATAGGGGCAATCTTTGTAGCAAATTACGATGCAGGTGGCTTTAACAATCAGGGACATCTGGGACCCATAGCTCTTGAGATCCATCCTGATTTAAGATTTAAACCCACCACAAAACTTGAATCTGCATGTGCAAGCGGTTCTGCTGCAATACTTGCTGCAATGAATGCAATTGAAGCTAAAAAAGTTGATTTTGCCCTTGTGATAGGTGTTGAGAAAATGACCTCTCTTGATACTTCCGGGGTGGCTAAGGTGCTTGCAACAGGTTCCCATTGGCCCAGTGAGGGAAGTAAGGGAATGACCTTTCCCGGATTGTTTGCTGAGTATGCAAAGGGGTATAAAGCGCATTATGGATTTTCTGACGAGAAATTAAGG
>JALULU010000239.1 GCA_027040585.1 Acidobacteriota bacterium
TGATATAGAACCCTTTTTAAGTGCAAATGTGAAATCTCAGGTTGGAGGGCAAATCGTCTTTACATCAAAAAAATTAGAGGTGGGTTCCAGAGTAAAGAAAGGGGGCATCTTAATAAAAGTTGATGATGCAAAATACCTTTACAATTATAAAAGTACTCAAGATAAACTAAACCAGTTAAAAAACTCCCTGAAAGAATTAAAGGTAGAACTTAAAAAAAATAAAGTCCTTGCAGATATTGCAAAAAACAACTATGCGGCATCCAAAAGGGAATTAAAGAGAAACAAATTCTTACTTGACAAAGGTGTAATATCTGAAAGCCAATATGATAACCTGCTTTTAAAACTTAAAACCTATGAAAGTAATTTTAAAAATCTAAAATTAAATAATAATGAAATACTTTTAAAAATTGATGAGACAAAAAATCAGATTGAAAGTGTTAAAAATGAACTTAAGGTCCTAAAAAAAGATCTTGATAACTGTAATGTAAAAGTCCCTTTTAGTGGTGTAATTTCTGCAAAAAATGTAAATTTAGGAGACGTTGTAAATATAAATTCTCCACTTTTTTCAATAATTTCAAAGAAAGAGTTAAAGGCAATATTTTTTGTACCAGTTTACATAAGGAATGAGCTCGAAGTTGGTGAAGAGGTGAAATTCACATCAAAGGAAACCGGGAAAATTTCAAAGGGGAAAATAAAATATATCTCTGATGATGCAGATAAAAAAAATAAAATGTTTCAAATAACTTGTATTATAAAAGACAAGAGTAGTATAGATAATTTGTTGCCTGGCACTTTTGTTGAGGTGGAAGTTCCTCTTAAGATTTATAAAAATATTATTCTAATTCCCCTTGAGGCAATAAGATATGATGGGGTTTTCCTTGTTAAAAATAATAAGGCGAAATTTCAAAATGTAAAACTTGGGAAAATTTTCAGAGATTTCGCAGAGGTTAAAAGTGGTATAAATGTAGGGGATAAAGTAATAGTTGATGGAGTGGATTTAGTAAAAGATGGAATAGATGTAAAAATAGAAGGTGTAATAAAATGAGCCTACCATCATTTGGTGTAAAAAATACAGTCTTAGCAAATATGACAATGCTTTTAATCATAATTGCTGGATTAATTGCAACCAAAAATATTAGAAGAGAAATGTTTCCCTATGTTGAACCAGATAGAATTTTTATAACCACAGTTTACAAGGGGGCAAGTGCTGAAGATATTGAAAAAGAGGTATCAATAAAAATTGAAGACGCTGTAAAAACAATTGATGGAATTGATACTGTAACCTCTTTCTCTTCGGAAAATATCTCAACAGTGGTTTTAAAACTTAAAGAAGGTCTTTCAGAAAGAGAAACCGATAGAGTTCTTGAAGATGTTAGAACAAATGTGGATAAGATTGACGATCTTCCTGAAGAGTCTGAAAAACCTGTAATAAAAAAGGTAAGATTTAAACTTCCAGTTATCACCATTGTCCTATATGGAAAAGGTGGTGATATGCTCTTTAAAAAATTGGGAGAAAAAATAAAATTAGATCTACAAACACTTAAAGGAATATCAGATTTTCATACAAATGGATTAAAGGATAGAATTTTTGAAGTAAGCATTAATCCCATTACTCTGGAAAAATACTCCCTAACTTTTCAAGATATAGCAAACAGCATAAAGGCAAGTAACCTTGACCTTACAGGAGGTAAAATAAGAACAAAGAGCAGTGATATAACAATAAGGACAAAGGGTAAAATAGAGAAAATTTCAGACCTTAGAAACATACCAATAAGAACACTTGGTAACTCAAATGTACTATATTTAAAGGATGTAGCAAATCTTAAGGAAACTCTTGATGAAGAAGGACCTGAGTGTAGGTTTAATGGACAAAAGGCAATAACTTTTACAATCGAAAAATCAAGAACTGAGGATGCCATTAAAATAGTGAAGGAAATCAGAAATTATGTAAAAAAGTTGAAAAATGAGCTTCCACCAAACATACACGTAACACTAACCTCAGATTTAAGCAAGTACATAAGGGATAGAATAAACCTTATGAAGAGAAATGGACTACAGGGACTTGTACTTGTTTTTATATCCCTTATAATTTTTTTAAACTTCAGAGCCTCATTCTGGACAGCACTTGGTAT
>JALULU010000240.1:0-4051 GCA_027040585.1 Acidobacteriota bacterium
AAATGCCAGAATATGTAAAGGTATTTAAAAAAGTAAATAAAAATTCTTTATATAGAATTTCCCCAAGTTTTTACTTTCAAAAATATAGGGTTTCAAATGCAAAGGAACTATCGGAGGTTCTTACAGAACTTGGAGAAAATTACTTCTTCTTAATCTACAGAATCCCCCAGGGACTTACATTATTTGTTTCAAATATTGGAAATGAAGTTGAGAAGTCAGCTTTAAATAAGACTAATAGCCAGAAAAAACTGATAAATTTTTTTTATCACGAGGGAGTAAACCTCTTTTACACAAACATTCCACTAAAATCAAAGGATTTTAATCCTGTATACATTAAAAAAACTTTAAACTTTGATATTTTTTACTACAAATTGAAAAACACATCTCCAATTATTCATTTTACTAAAAGAATAATTTTTGAAAAAAAATCGAGTAAAATAATTTCACATATCTTAAATGAAAACTTTAACGACAGGAATTTTGTTTATATTTTGGGAAAAGATAAAGGGGAAAGGTCCTTTTCAAGTAATGGGGAGTTTAAAGTTTTAAAGAGAGATAACAATTCAATTTTGTTAGAATGTAAAGTCAATAATGGAAAAGGTTTCTTAGTTTTTAAAACTTCCTACTATCCCGGTTGGAAAGTTTATATTGACGGAAATCCATCAAAAAATTACCTTGTCAATGGTATGTTTCAAGGGTGTGTGCTCCCTTTTGGAAGACATACTGTACTATTTAAATATATTCCAGAGGGATTCAGTATTGGCATATATCTCTTCTTTTTAGGTCTACTTTTAATAGCTTTTTTATTATTTTGGGAATTTAAGAGGAAAAACATTGTTAAAAAGGTCTAAAATTTCAGAAAAAAATTTCTTATGGCTCTTCCTACTATTTATTATCTGGCTACTATTTTTTAAAGACGCCATATCTGGTAAAAAATTTTTATATTTAAGGGATGTGGGATTTCTCTACTTCCCGTATAAAACGATCATAGCAAATATAATTCATAGAGGAATTTTCCCATTCTGGAATCCATATATGAACTGTGGAGAACCAATTCTTTCAAATCCCCAGTACATGCTTTTTTATCCAACATATTTTTTCTACTACATATTTAAAAGTTTCTGTTTTTTTCAGATACACTTTTTAATCCACATACTTATTGGTGCATTTGGATTTTACTTTTTTATAAATCACCATCTAAAAAATAAGCCCATTTCCTTTATTTCAAGTTTTGTTTACGGCTTTAACACCTTTGCCCTTTCCCATTTACTCTTTCAAAATTTGGTGGTCTACCTGGCACTAATTCCCTGGATACTTATTCTTTTAAGAAAAGTAAAATATGAGGGTAAAAATATTTATGTGGTTTTAACCTCAATTTTATTTTCACTTTTAATTTTTGGTGTTGAGCCCTTTTATTTTTTATCAACTATTTTAATTTCAATGCTTTATTTTTTTAGGGAAAGATTTTTCATTGGATATAAAAAATCCCTTTTAATATTTCTTCTATTTTTTTTATTCTCTTCAATTCAAATAATTCCGACATATTTAACCATAAAAGAGTTTAACGTTAAAAGAACAATTCAAGAGATAGGCTTTCATTCTGATTTAAATACTTTCTCGGATATAACCTCTGGTAAAAAGGATTTGGTGCCAGGCACAAAATCTCAAATCAAGGGAAATGAAAATTTCTTTTATTTTTCAACCTATCTGGGAATAGTTTTTCTTTTAATATCATTTTTTGGAATATTAAACATAAAAAATAAAGAAAAATTTTTCTCACTTCTTACTATTTTTCTATTGGCTCTTATATCAACAGGAGGATTTCTATACAAAGTTTTACTGAAAATCCCCCTTCTTAATTATGGTAGGTTTCCCATAAAATTTCTTTTCCCACTATTTTTCATACTTGTTTTTTACTTTTCACTTGGACTAAAAGACCTTTTAGAAGAAAAAAGTCTTAAACTTTTTAACATTGCTTCAATACCCTTTTTTATTATCACAATAGCACTTTATTTAATCACAAAAAGAGTAAATATAATTTTTGAATTAATTACAATTTTACTCTTAATTGTTATTTTAAACCTTTTTAAAAAGAGGAAAAATCTCATTATTGTTTCCATTTTTCTAATATTTATCGGCGTTTACATTCTTCACTTTCCTGAATCAATTTTTACCAAAAATCACTATTTCACAACAAAGCCAAAATTTCTAAGCTGTTTAAATAAAAGTGAACTAAAAAAATACAGATTTTCACCTGACTTTAAACTTAAAATAAACACTTCAATAAGAACAAAAAATTTTAGAAATGAATACTATAAAAATGAACTTGGAAGAAATTTTTCCTCATCAATTTTTGGTGCCAGGCAGGGATTTTTTCTAAAAGTAGGTGCCTTTGGTAGTAAAAACTCAATTTTAATTACAAACACCCTTCTAAAGGGGGATATCCCTTTAAATTACTATCTAAATTTTTTCAGACACACAGGAGTTAAATTTTTAATTTCACCATTTAAATATAATCTAAAAAGAAAATGTTGTTATACAATTGGAGATAATATAAAAGTTTTTATCTACGATTTAAAAAGCCAACCCATTTACCATTTTGTAAGAATTTTAAAAACAGAAGAAAAAGGAAAAATTATAAAAAACCTTTTTTTGTGGAATTTTAACGATAATGTTGCAGTATTAATACCTAAAAAAAGAGAAAATAACATATTTAAAAACATTGAATTTACACAAGGAGAAATCATTTACCATAAAGATAACATCAACAAAAAAATCTTCAAATTAAAATCAAAGGGGCTTTCATTTTTTGTGTATGAGGAGGTTTACTATCCGGGTTGGGAAATATTTTTAGATGGAAGAAAGGTTAAAAACTTTAGAGTAAATGGAATTTTTCAAGGATGTATTGTGCCAAGGGGGGGACATACCATAACCTTTAAATACACTCCACCTGGATGGAGGCTATCTAAAATACTCTTTTTAATTGGGTTGATACTTTCAATATTTTTCGTTATAAAAGATGTCAGGCAAAAAATATTTTGATATAATTTCTACTAATTTTTTAATTAAAGAAAGGAAAAATTAATATGACTCAAAAAATAGAATTTTTTAGATTTAGAAGGCTCAGAAAAACTGAAAATTTAAGGCGTATGGTAAGGGAAAACTTTGTGAGGAAAAGTGATTTAATTTACCCACTATTTGTGGTGCCAGGCACAAATATAAAAACTGAGGTTCCCTCAATGCCAGGGGTTTACCAGATGTCAATTGATAACATTGTTAAAGAGTGTAAATATTTAGAAGAAATTGGAATACCTGCAATAATTCTCTTTGGAATCCCAGAATATAAAGATGAATTTGGAAGCGATGCTATGGACGAGAATGGAATTGTTCAAAGATGTGTAAGGGAAATTAAAAAAGAGGTTAAAAATTTAGTTGTGATAACAGATGTCTGCTTTTGTGAATATACCTCACATGGGCATTGCGGAATAGTAAGGGATGGTGATGTGGATAATGATGCCACGATAGAAAACCTTGGTAAAGAAGCACTTTCCCATGTAAAGGCAGGTGCTGACATGGTTGCCCCCTCTGATATGATGGATGGCAGGGTAAAAATGATAAGGACGGTACTTGATGAAAATGGATTCACTCACATTCCAATAATGGCTTACTCTGCTAAGTACTCTTCATCATTTTATGGCCCTTTCAGGGATGCTGCGGAATCTGCTCCCCAATTTGGCGATAGAAGGACATATCAGATGGATCCACCAAATTTAAGGGAGGCAATAAGGGAAGTTGAAGAGGATATAAAAGAGGGGGCAGACATTGTCATGGTAAAACCTGCTCTCTCATATTTAGATGTAATAAGATCTGTTAGGGAAAATTTCAATTATCCTATAGCGGCATACAATGTAAGTGGTGAATATTCAATGGTAAAGGCAGCAGCAAAACTTGGATGGATAGATGGAGACAGGGTTGCAACTGAGATTTTAATCTCAATTAAAAGGGCAGGGGCCGATTTAATCTTAACCTACTTTGCAAAGGAACTTGTTGA
>JALULU010000240.1:4151-28221 GCA_027040585.1 Acidobacteriota bacterium
GGTGCGCAAAAATTTTTTGGGATAGAACCAGACCTTACAACCCTTGGGAAAATAATAGGTGGTGGTTTTCCCCTTGCAGCATATGGTGGTAAAACTGAAATAATGAATCACATTGCACCTGTTGGAGACGTCTATCAGGCTGGCACATTATCTGGAAATCCTGTGGCTGTTATGGCTGGGTTAAAAACCGTTGAAATTCTTGAAAAACTTGAAAAAGAAGAGAAGATCTATGACAAGTTGGGCAAAAAAATGGAGGAGATTAAAAGGGGCGTTGAGGGTAATCTAAAAAAATTAAATCTAAATTTTAAATTTAACAGTTTTGGTTCAGTTGGGACACTTTTTTTTACAGATAGGGATGTAAAGAATTTTAAGGATGCTTCAACTTCAAATATAAAACTCTTTTCAATTTACTTTCACAAGATGTTAGAAGAGGGAATTTATCTTCCCCCAAGCCAGTTTGAGGCAATGTTTTTAAGCATAATGCACAGAGACGAAGATATAGAAGTTTTCTTAGAGAAAAATTACGGGGCGCTAAAGGAAGTGAAGAAAATAATCTGAAATAGGGGGCTTTTATAAAATCTGATATTACAAAAATATCAATAAAGAACCTTTAATAAACACGTTAAAAGCAAATTAAAAATTTTACGTCGATAATAAAAATAAAAAAATGTTTTTTAATCAAAACATTTGTAACCTAATTAGAATTGCATAAGTGTTCAATTTCCTGTAAAATATTTCTATAAAAGTAATTTTAAGGAAAGAAAATTATGAAAAAATTACCAATTGGATTAAACAGTTTAGAAAATATAATAAATGAAGGGTTTTTATATGTAGATAAGACAAAGAAAATCTATAAGTTAATAGATAGTGGAAGATATTTTTTTCTATCCCGTCCAAGGAGATTTGGAAAGACACTTACAGTTGATACACTAAAACATATTTTTGAAGGGAATAAGGAATTATTTAAAGGACTTTACATTTACGATAAATGGAATTGGGATGATAAGTTTCCAGTTTTAAGGATAGATTTTAGCGGTGGAAATTTTTTCTCAAAGGAAAAGTTTGAAGAAAGAGCAATTGTAATACTTGAAAAAAATGAGAGATGGCTTGGGGTAAATTGCACAAAAAAAGATCCATCAAACTGTTTTGAGGAATTGATTTTAAAAACATATGACAAATACAACAAGCCAGTTGTTGTTTTAATAGATGAATATGACAAGCCAATACTTGACAACATTGAAAAGCCAGAACTTGCAGAGGAGATAAGGGATTTGCTCTCAAATTTTTATGGAGTTTTAAAAGGACTTGATGAGTATTTGAGATTTGTATTTCTAACAGGAGTTACAAAATTTAGCAAGGTAAATCTATTTAGCAAATTAAACAATCTTGAAGATATAACTGTGGATGAAAATTATTCAGATTTATGTGGATATACTGAAGGTGAACTTGACAAATATTTTAGTGAATATTTAAAAGGTGCAAATAGAGAAGAGGTAAGAAAATGGTATAACGGCTATTCATGGCTTGGGGAAAGTGTTTACAATCCCTTTGATATACTTTTGTTTATAAAAAAGGGGCTTAAATTTAGGCCCTACTGGTTTGAGACAGGAAGTCCCACATTTTTAATAAAGTTGATGAAAGAGAAAAAATATTTTATCCCGGAGCTTGAGGATATTAAGGCAACAGATGAGTTATTTGGTAGTTTTGATGTTTATACAATGGAAGTTGAGGCATTACTCTGGCAAACAGGGTATTTGACAATAAAGAGCACAAGAAAAAGGCTTGATAACAGTCTGGTATATAAACTTTCCTATCCAAATCTTGAGGTTAAAAAGAGTTTAAATAATGTTTTATTAAAATACCTTTCTTCCTTAAGTTCAGACCCAAGAACAGGATTTCAGGATAGACTTGAAAAGTATTTGATTGATGGAAATGTTGATGGATTAGTGGAAAGCTTTAGATCGCTCTTTTCCTCAATTTCCTATACAAATTTCACAAAAAATGAAATAGCAGGTTATGAGGGGTTTTATGCAAGTGTAATTTATTCCTTCCTTTCATCCCTTGGAGTTGATTTAATAGCAGAAGATGTAACAAATAAGGGGAGAATTGATTTGACAATACTTATACCAGATAAAGCTTACATAATTGAGTTTAAGGTTGACATGAAGGAAGATCCTCTTAAGCAGATAAAAGAGAAAAGATATTTTGAAAAGTATGAAAATAAAGTAAAAGAGATTTATCTAATTGGGATTAATTTTAGTAAAGCAGATAGAAATATAAAAGATTTCAAATATGAGGTTATAAAGATGAACGATTAGTTTTAATCGTTTCCGTTACAATTTATGTTAACAAGAGAGGTTTTAATCAGCAAAATTAAAAACATTCCTTTACAGTACCTTCTCAAACAAATCCGATATTGGAGCAAGCGTTATCTTCAGTATCTCTAAAGTTAACTCACTCATTCTATTTTCCTGAAATCATAAGAGGTGACCTTCAACCCTCCTATTGCAGAATTAAAGAATATCATTTTTATCTTCTACAATCCCGTTGGGATATCAAAAAATTCTGTTTCAATATCAAAATTTTTCTCAACTTCATCCTTTATGGAGAAAATCCCCCACTTTTCAGAGTTGTAGTGCCCAAGGTAAAATACATTTAACATGTGAAATTTTAAAAGATGATAGTAACTGTGGGAGGTCTCCCCTGTAATAAAAAGGTCAACATCCCTTTCAAGGACGTTTCTAACATATGAAATTCCACTACCACTAATAATTGCAACTTTCTTTATTTCTTTTTTCCCAAATAGGTGGGTATAAAGTGTATCTGATATATTTTCGTTTACATATTTAATCAACTCTTGAATGTTTTTTTCCCTTTCAAACTCCCCATAGACAATAAATTTTATCCCTTCCATATTCCCATAAAATTCAATATTTTTAAGCCCAAGTTTTTCAGCAATTTTTACTCCATGGGAATGAACAGGGTGTAAATCAAGGGGAAGATGCATGCCATATAAATTTATCTCATTTTTAATGAGGTCTCTAATTAAATGGTAAAAATATCCACTTATTGAGTTTATGGGTTTTTTAAATATACCGTGGTGAACAAACAAAAAATCCACATTCTCTTTAACGGCAAGGTTGAGTAAATCAGGGGAATAGTCAACAGCAAAGCCCATTTTTCTTATTTTTTCTTTTCCCTCAACCTGAAGTCCATTTGAGCCACCTTCAATACCCAGGTGATTTGAAAAAATATTGTTTAGAAACAAAACAAGCTCATCCCTTAAAGTAACTCCCATGACACCTCCAAAATTTTTATTTGAAATAGTTTAAAACCTCAGGGGAAATGTATGTAATAAGTCTATTATCTAAAACAAAACCCTTCTTTTTAAGTTTCTTAAATATCTCCTTTCCCTTTTTTATATAATCCATTTTACTTTTTCCATAAATTGAAAGTCCCATGGAAATGTATGAAGCACCTATAAAAAATTCAGCAATATCCCTATTTTTTTCTGAAAGATTTAAGTAATTACTTAGAGAACTTATTGAATCCCTGTAGTTCCCCTTAAAATACTGAAGTATTCCATTTTTAAGTATTCCCTTTACCTTCTCTTCATTTGTACCACCTGTTTTTCTAAATCGGCTTATAAGTGTTAAAAGGTCAAGAATTGTTTTATTACTTGGTGAGATTTTAAGCCCTTCCTTTAAAACTTTTTCACTTTCATCGTATTTCCCCTCTTTCATCAACTTTTTACCCTCTGCTATTATATTGTAAAGTTTAGAAAGCTCTGCTAATTTCTTATTTATCTCCTCCATTTTATTTTCACACTTACTTTTTAACTTATCTGTAGCATACTGACTGTTTGAGACTTTCTTAAAGATCTCCTTTGCCTTATTTAAATTCCCACTTTTATAGAAGTTTTCTCCCTCATCATAGAGCTTTAAAATTTCCCTTTTTTTCTCCTCTAAACTCTTCTCTTCTAATTTTCTGTTTAAAATTTTAATCAAACCATCTATTTCAGATTGAAAATAACCTTCCCTTTTTAAACTAAGCAGTTCCTCTTTATTCATCATCAAATTTTTACCTGAATTAATTTCAGATTTTATCCCTTCAAGTTCTTTCCTAATTGCCAGCGCCCTTTTACACCTGTCAATGTAAGCTGGAACATCCCTGTAAAAGCCCTTTCTACGATCTATATCTTTAAAGATTTTAAGGGCATCTTCATATTTTTTCAAATCGAAAAGTCCCTTTCCCCTTTTGTAGTCACTTTCAAGCTTTCTGTTAAATTCAATTTGTTTTAGAATTTGATCCTTAAGTTCCTGAGCCCTTTTTGAATTCTTGCCATTAATTTTTATGGCTTCATCTAAAAATTTTATTGCCTCTTGAAATTTTCCAGAGGTATAGGCTTCAAGTCCCTTTTGATAAAAAATGATGCTTTTGTCTATACTCTTTTTCTTAGCCTCTTTTAATTTTTTGAAGATCTTTTCCTTTAAATCGTAAAAATCTGGCTGTATCTTTGTAGCTATTTTAAACTTTTCTGACATCTCAAGTTTACTTTTGGCAACCTCATATTCCCCAAGATGGTAGTAGACCTTTGCAAGATAGTAATATGGTGTGTAGGGACCCCTTACCTTTGAATAAAAGGTTGTGGATTTTTTGGGTTTTCCCTTTTGGGCCAAGGCATCCTCAAGGCACTCTTTAGCTTTTTGATATTCACCCTTTTTAATGTAGTCAATCCCATTAAAATAATTTATATACCACTTTACTGTTAAATCGGAGTAAACAAAACTTAAAAACAATACGATAAGTAAACATTGCAAAAGTGCTTTTTTATTTAAGTACTTCATAGTAAAATTATATAGAATAATATGAATTATTTGAAGTTTTTTTGAGAGGTGGTCATGAAAAAAATAATTTTATTAATAATTTTTAGTGGCTTACTTTATTCATTTTATTTCACCGCCTCGCAAAATTATTACTTAAAAACTTTAGAATGTTCAAATAGAGGTTCACTATATACAAATGTCCTTTCTAAAGAGATCATTGACACTTATATAGATTTCTATTTTTGTTTTAGTTCTTTAAACTCATCCCTTTCAATTTTAAACCTTGAAAATTATAATTCATTGCTCAACTTAAATATGTTTAACTATTCAGGAACAATTAAGGGGTCAAATTCCATAAATAGTTTTTTAAGGGAAGGTAATGCTGTAGTTGACCCCAAAAATTTCTTTAATGGAAGTGCTCAGAATGGAGATTATGTGAAACTTTCATCCGATAGGAAAGTTGTTGCCTATGAATCCTTCGGAAAAGAGGGTGAAACCCTTGCGGTACTTCCCGGATTTACATCCACAAATAAATCAAAAGAATTTTACATACCCCATGTGGCATGTAATAGATTTGGGGATATAAATTACTATACAAAAATAATACTCATAAATCCAACGGATAGTGAGATGAGTCTTGGACTTTACCTATACAACGACAGTGGAAATATTTTAAAATCCTTACCCCTATATAAAATACAACCCCACTATAAAAAAATATTGGACGTCGCCGATGATTTTGGAATTGGAAACTCAACAACCACTGGTTATATCAAAATAGAATCTAATGATGAAGATGTTCCTCTATTGGGATCTGTTGTTTTTGGAGACAAAGATAGTGGAAAATTTATTTCATCACTTCCAATTACAAACCCCACAAATGATTCATATCTTATGGGGCACATCGCTAAAGGTGAAATTGGTGGAATTGACTACTTCACGGGAATTGCAATTTTAAATTCTTCTTCTAATTCAAGAACCGTTAAAATCACCTGTTATGATAAAAGCAGTACCTTCAGTTGGATTTAATAGATATTGAAAGTATAAAGAGGAGGCAATATGAAAAAATTTCTCGCAGTTTTTCTTTTTGTGATATTTCTCTTTACAACCTTTAATTTCTCTCAGGAGGACAATTCAACATTACAAAGTCCAGTATATATGATACCAAATACCATTTCCAACTTTAGATTTAACTTTATAAACCCCGGTGGCAGGGCAACAGGTATGGGTGGTGCCTTTATTGCAGTAGCAAATGATGCAACAGCTTCTGAAACAAATCCAGCAGGACTAATATTTATTCCAAAACCAATGTTTTTTACAGAATTTAGAAGGATAAAATACACATTTGACAGAATTTATGATGGATACTATGACGAAGTAAAAGGTCCACAAGTTATAAATAGACACTTCACGAGGTGGGTAAGCAGCCCAACATTTTTAAGTTTTGTCTATCCCAAAAATTCCTGGGCTATAGCATTTTACAGACAGGAACTTGCAAACTTCAGGATATTTATGAATAATAAAGATTTTAGACTTAACAAGGTTGGATATCTTGAGTTTTCCCTTTTAAACAGGCAAAAAATTTTCCTTGATTTTCATCTCACAAACTATGGAGTTTCCTTTGCAAAAAAATTGCATGAGACCTTTGCAGTTGGCTTTTCAGTAAGGGCAGCACACCTTGACTTTAAAGCATTTGAAACTGCTAATTTAGACCCAAACAGACCCAAACCAAGTGATTTTCATATTTCAACTGAGGGACGTTTAGAGGTTACAAGCCCTGATTATATAGCAATCTACACTGATATAAATGACGATGACTGGAAGCTTTCATATGTTGCAGGATTTCAGTGGAGGCCATCTGATAAAATAAGTTTTGGTATGGTCTATAGATATGGTGCAAAGCACCACTTAAGTGCAACATTTTATGAAAATCTTTTACTTCAAACAGAAACAGGAAAAGGATTTGAAAAACCTATAAGAATAGATTTAGACAACTTTGAAATAAATGTCCCCGACAGACTTGGTTTTGGTATATCCTGTTTTCCAACTGATAGGTGGACGGTGAGTTTTGATATTGTGAGAATATTTTACTCTGACTTAAATCACCAGTTTCAGGGAATTATGGCTGAAGGCGCAAGAAAGTACTACGCCTTTGAGGATGGAAATGAGTATAGATTTGGTTTTGAATATACAATACCAATAGGTTTATATGATTCAATTTCTCTAAGAGCTGGATATTATGCATCACCAGATCCCTCAATCCACTATTTAAACAATGCAACATCCTCTGGACCTGAAGAATGTATTGATGCATACTATTTGGGAAAATATGTTTCACCACCACTTGGATATGACCATCACGGAACCTTTGGTGTTGGTGTTGTGATATTTAAAAATTTACAGATTGACCTTGCAGGGGATCTTGGAACAAGAAAGGATTTATTTGTAATTTCCTGTATGTATAATTTCTAAAAATAGAAAAAGTGTCAGGTAATTGTGCCTGACACTTAAATTTTAACAATAGTAACATCACCCTTATTTAAATTTTTATCATTTTTTGTGATGGAAATGTAATTCTCAGTTAAAATTTTTACAATATCCCCTTCCCTTTCAAGAACTACTCCCCAGAAACTTTTACCTCTACACATCTTTTTAAATCTTTTCCTCTTTAAACAATCCAATCTGTGTAAGATTTTGCTCCTTATTTTTATTTCCTTTGGGTCAACTCTATTTTTCAAATCATATACTTTCGTACCTTCCCTTGGTGAATATGAGAAAATGTGAAAATATGAGAATGGAAGTTTCTTTAAAAAATAAAAGGTATCTAAAAAATCTCCTCTACTTTCTCCCGGAAAACCGCATATAACATCGGTTCCAATTGATATGTATTTTGAAAATTTATTTATCTCCTCAACTATTTTTAGAAAATCACTTCTTTTATAAGGTCTATTCATAAGCTTTAAAATTTTATCAGAACCACTTTGAAGTGGGATGTGAAAGTGTGGTTGGAGTAATCCCTTCTCAATAAATTCCAATATTCTATAGTCAAATTCCATTGGTTCAAGGGAACTGAGTCTAATTTTTATATCGATTTTTTTCATGTAAATTTCTGAGAGTAAATCATAAAGAGTTATTCCAATATCCTTTCCGTAGCTTCCAAGATTTATCCCCGTTAAAACTATCTCCCTGTGATTTTTTGAAAGGATTTCTATTTTTTCTAAAATGCTTTTTATATCAGCACTTTTAACCTTTCCCCTTACATGTGGAATTATGCAGTAACTACATCTAAAGTTACATCCATCTTCAATTTTTAAAAAGGGTCTTACATTAAAAAAACTTGAATCACAGGGAAAAATATTTTCATCTTTATTTATAAGATACTTTAAAATTTCACCTTTATTGTCATTTTTAAAAACGTGCCTGACACCCTTTTCTAAAAAAATTTTCTCGTCCCTTTCAACATAACATCCTGTGGCAAGAATCTTAGCATCTGGATTTATTTTTTTTACATGTGAAATAAACTTTCTCACATCTTTATCAGCCCTGTGGGTAACTGTACAGGTATTTAAAATCACAAAATCAACATCTAAAAGATTATCAGTATACGTAAAACCATTTAGAACAAGCACCCTTGATATTTCACCGCTTTCTGCCTGATTTGCTCTACAGCCAAAGGTTTTTATAAAAAACTTCATTCAAGTTCCCTTTTGACCTCTGCTGAACTATCAATTACTCTTTTAGACATGTTTTCTCTAAATTCTTCGATTTTTCTTCTCAATCTGGTATCTGAAAGTGAAAGTATCTCAAGAGCAAAGATGGCGCCATTTTTAGCCCCCATTTTTCCAACTGCCATACAACCCACCGGAATTCCTGGGGGCATCATAACAGAAGAAAGCAAGGCATCAATTCCCTTAAGTGGTGAGGAATCAACGGGAACGGTAATTACAGGCAAAATGGTATGTGATGCAATAACCCCACCAAGATGTGCTGCAGCACCAGCAATGGCAATTATAACCTTACAACCATTTTTTTCACTATTTTTAACAATATCAATTGTTCTTTCAGGTGTTCTGTGGGCAGAGGAAACCTCAACTGAAAAATCTACGCCAAAGTCTTTTAAAATTTTTGTGGTCTCCTTTGCAACATCTAAATCTGATTTACTACCCAAAACCACTAAAATATCCATAAAACCTCCTTCAAAATTTCAAGAGGAATTATTTTAACATAAATTTTTCGTGCCTGGCACCATTTACCATCGCACCATTTACCATCGAGGTCTGACCCCCCAAAAAAAATTAACTTAAAATTTTCTCTGACTGACACCGCTATGATTTTTTACTCAAACTTCACTTTTCGTTGAAAATTTATACAAAAATATATAAAATGTTTTTCTAAACGGGATGAAGTCCCCGAAAATCGCCCTTTTGGGCTAATGACTTCTCCTTATAATTAAAATTTAATAAGGAAGGAGGTTTAATATGGAAACATACCCCAAGACTTCATCCCAAAGGACAGACCAAAAAAAACTTCACACCATAATTTATAATTCCATCGAGACAATAGAAAAATATAAAAAAGACGATTTTAAAACAAGCATAAAAGAGTTAAGTTCTTTGGAAGACAGACTCAAAAAAGGAACTTTTCACTTAGCGGTTCTTGGGCAGTTTAAAAGGGGGAAAAGCACCCTTTTAAATGCTTTACTTGAAAATGAAATTTTACCAACTGGAGTAGTTCCTTTAACTGCAATCCCAACATTTATAAGGAATGGAATCCACTATAAAATAAAAATATCTTTTAATGATGAAAAAATAAAAAAATTTGAGCCAGATTCACCCAATGAAATGCATGAAATTCTTACAAAATATGTAACTGAGGAAAAAAATCCTAAAAATAAACTTGGGGTAAATGAGGTTGAAATATTTCTACCAGAAAATGAAATACTAAAGGAAGGACTTGTACTAATTGATACACCGGGAATTGGCTCCACCCACAGACACAACACAGAGGCTACCTTAAACTTTCTGCCCCAATGTGATGCCGCCCTTTTTGTCCTATCACCTGATCCTCCAATTACCGAGGTTGAACTTGAATTTTTAAAGGAAGTGACCCCCAAATTAAATAAATTTGTATTTGTTTTAAATAAAAAGGACTATCTTGATAAAGATGAGTTAAATGAAATTCTAAGCTTTTTAAAAACCACACTTGGCAAATATTTTAAAGATGAACTCAAAATTTTTCCACTATCTGCAAAATGGGGATTAAAGGGGAAATTGGAGAAAAAGAAAGAAAAGGTAGAAAAAAGTGGAATTATAGATTTAGAAGAATACTTAATGGGGACATTGATTGCAGAAAAAAATAAAATTTTATACCTTGCAATAAAGGACAAGGTGAAAAATGTTTTAGATAAAATCCTGATGTATATAAATTTAGAGTTAAAGTCGCTCCAGATGCCAGTTGAGATATTAGAAGAAAAGTTAAATTTATTTAAATCCAAACTCAAAGACATTGAATATCAAAAGGTAGTAATCAAAGATGTACTTGAAGGGGACAGAAAGAGAATGCATAAAACCCTTGAAGAAAGGGCAAAGGTGGTAGATGGTGAAGCAAGGAAATACTTACTCTCTTATTTAAAGGAAAAAATTGCCGAAATGGAACACAACATAAATGAAGAGGAAATTGAAAAGAAAATCGCAGAAATAATACCAGTTTTTTTTGAGAAAAAAATTGGCGAGGAAACAACATTTTTTAAAGATAGCATGAAGGAAATTTTATCCATACATCAAAAAAAGGTAAATGAGATTATAGAAAGCGTAAGAAAAAACGCCGCTGAAATTTTTGAAGTGCCTTACGTATCAATAGAAGAAGAAAAGGAATTTAAAATAACAAAGGAACCCTACTGGGTAAGTCACAAATGGAAATCAACCTTTAGCCCAATATCACCGGGGACAATTGACAAGATGCTTCCAAACAGGATAAGAAAGCAGAGAATTTTAAAGAGGATGACAAATAAGATAAATGAGCTTGTGATTTATAACGTTGAAAACATAAGGTGGTCAATATATCAGAGTATTGATCAGAATTTTAGAATATTTACAAACACCCTTGAGGAGAAAATTGACTCCTCAATCTCAGCTACAAAGGGAGCCATTGAAAAATCCCTTGAGATGGTAAGAAACCACTCAGAAAAACAGAGGGAAGTTTTAGAAAAATTAAAAGGGCTAAATGAAAAGATTGAAGGGTTAAAGAGGGAAATAGAGTAGTTTATTTAAAATTCTTGATCAATCCATAAAATTGTATAAATGTGTTACTATTTAGATCTATCCCCAACGTTTTGCATTTAAAAGAATTTGACATTTTAAAATTTTTATGATATTCTACCTTCAATTTTCCAAGAAAAGAAATAACTTCAGGAGGGTTTTATTTCTATAGAATTTTTACCCTTAACCTTTTTTGTTGAATTTGAAAGGGAGATAGAAATCAGAGGCTTTCCCACCTTTGCCTTTAGATCAATTCTCGGAAGGTCTTTGAAGAAAATTTTCTGCATCCAGAGGCAAAAAATCTGTAGCGAATGCGTTTTAAACAAAAAGTGTGGTTACTCAGTTATTTTTGAATCTCCCCTTGAAAAGGAAAATGAATTGCTACCTGGGATTAATAAAAAGCCCCACCCCTATACAATTTTCTTTGTTTCAAAAAAAGGCGAAGTCCTAAAAAATGGAACTTTAAATATAACCTTAATCGGTGATGATGCAATCTCCTTTACCCCCTACATCTATTTTGCTTTAAAAAACGCAGGTGAAAATGGGATTTTTAAAGATAGGATAAGGTTTAAAATATTTGATGTAAAAATTCCTGGAAGGTCAATTTTTATCAGTGAAAACAAGATAGATACAGATTTTAAACCTTTGTCCTTTGACCTCAAAAACTCAAGAAATACCCAGAGTAAACTTTTAAAAATTGAGCTTTTAACCCCTCTGAGACTAAAAATAGATAAGAGATTAAAGAAAAATCTTACCTATAAAGGCCTTTTAAAGGGTGCCATAAATAGATTAAACCTGCTTTCAGCATTTTATGGAGATGAAAAATTTGACCTCAGTTTTAAAGATGGTGGGAGGATTCTCTCCGAAAAATATGAAATTTTTGGAGAAAGCCATCTCTACTACTCCTCAAGGCAGGGACAAAAACTCATATTAAGCGGTGTTACTGGATTTATGGAGATTAAAAAGGAGTTTTCTGAAAGGGAAATCTCAATCCTTAAGGGTGGTGAAATCTTTGGCATAGGTAAGAGCACCTCCTTTGGCTTTGGGAGAATAAAAATAAATTTAAAAGAGGTTTAGACTATGAAACTACTTAATAACATCACAATTTCAGCCCTTTTACACGATATTGGTAAAATCTACCAGAGGGCAAAGGTTGATATAATAAATGATTTTGACTACGGTTATTGCCCTAAGTGGAATGGGAAAATCAGTCACGTTCATGTAGCTTACACTTCACAATTTATAAGCAAAAATGAAGAGCTTTTTAAAAGAGATTTTTTCTTAACCGGGGATTCTGAAAAAAGCATTGTAAATCTTTCAGCAGAGCATCACAAACCTTCAAACACTTATTCCCGGATAATTTCAATTGCTGACTGGCTTTCAAGTGGAATGGAAAGGGATGAGTTTGATAAGTACAATACTTTATCTGAAGATGAACTTAAAAATCAGTACAACTACAAAAAATCGAGGCTTGTTTCAATATTTTCAAGGATTAATTTAGATAGCGAAAATAAAAGCAAGGATGAAAAGTTTTACAAGCTTGAGGATTTAAATCCTGAGATCTTACCAGGTGATCTTGAAGAAAATAAAACCACAAAGGATGCTGAAAATGAGTACAGGAATTTAATTGAAAAATTTGAGTACGACCTAAAAAAGTTAAAATCCATAGAATTTAACTCCTTTGACAATTTCTACAATGCTTTATCTACACTACTTGAAAGGTATCTCTGGTGTGTCCCCTCATCAAGTTATGGTGTTAAGGCAAACACATCACTTTATGACCACATGAGAACAACCTCAGCAATTGCAACAGCCCTTTACAGATACCATGAAGATAAAGGAGATTTTAGCACCCTTGAAAATTACAAAAGTGATGAGAAGAAATTCATTCTCGTACTTGGGGATTTTTCAGGAATACAGGACTTTATCTTCAGTAGATTTGGGGAGTCAAACAGATATGCGGCAAAGATTTTAAGGTCAAAGTCCTTTTACGTAAGTTTCTTTACTGAAATGGTTGGGTATTTAATCACTAAGGAATTTAAAACAAACAGCTCTTCAATAATCATAAGTGCCGGGGGAAAAATTGGGCTTTTGCTGCCAAAGTTAAAAGATTACAGTGGGAAATTAATGAGGGTTAAGGAAATTGTAAATGACCACTTTTATGAAAAGACCTTTGGTCAGACAAAATTTAACCTTGCATCAATTGAGATTTCTGGAAGGACATTTACTGAAAATGGAATAATGGATGGATTTAAAAGATTAAACACAAGACTTCTTAAAGACAAATTAAGACCCCAATTTAAAAAACCAATTTTTGAAAATTATTTGGAGGAAGTAGACAAAGGTGGTGGGGTTTGTGAAATAGATGGATATTTACCACAGGAGGAAGGAAAAGAAAAAAAATTTTCCAAATTTTCAAGTGAACTAATTGAAATTGGTAAAAAACTTCCAAAAAGCGATTTTTTAAACATCTATTTTGGCGATGGTGGGGAATATGAGCTGATAAGGGGTGATAGGTTTAAAATAACTTACGAAATTTCTGAGGAAGGTAACAGAAATAGTGACCTTACATTTAAAATCAATCCAGATGAAAATTTTACAGGTTATTCTGAAAAGATGCTTGCCTACTATGTCCCAACATTTAAAAAGGAGGATTTAAATGACAAGAGATATGAGATTATTGACAAGAAGGATATTGAGGGAGAAGAAGTAAAGGAGGGCATGGTTAAGACATTCTATCACATAGGTGCAGATGCGTTAAAAATTCTAAAAAGCGAAGATGGAAGGGAAAAAATTGTTGGAAAAGATTTTTTGGCTGTTTTGAAGGCAGATGTTGATAACCTCGGGTATATCTTTTCAAGGGGACTTCCCAAAAAGTCCTCAATTGCGGATTACGTTAGCCTTTCAAGGATGCTTGACTACTTCTTTACTGGCTGGTTGCCTTATAAAATCAGGGAAAAATATGGGTCTATCTACACAGTTTTTGCAGGTGGTGATGACCTCTTTCTAATTGGGCCTTACACGGAAATTATTGAGCTTTCAGAGGAAATTTCAAGCCACTTTAAAGATTACGTTGCCAAAAACCCAGAAATTCACCTCTCTGCTGGAATAGTTTTGAGAAAGCCAAAGGTGCCTGTCTATCAGATGGCAGATGACGCTGAGGAAAAGCTACACAGTGCAAAGGAAAATGAAGGTAAAAACAGCGTAAACATTTTTGAGAGTACCATGGGTTGGAAGGAATACAGAGAATTGTTTAAAAAATCTAAGGAAATTGATGGGCTTATTGAAAAGTATGGAATTTCAACCTCATATCTTTACAAAATTTTTAGGTTCATTGAGATGAGTGAAGATGTGAAGGATGGAAGAATTAAGTTTAATAAAAGGAAAAACGCAATGTGGATACCCTACTTGAGTTACATAACAAAGCGAAACTACAGGGAGAGTGCAGATGAACTCATTAAATTTTTCTATGAAAACATAATGAACTATGGGAAAAAATTTGTTTTCCCACTGAGTTTTTCAATTTATCAAAAAAGGAGTTAGGAGGGAAAAAATGGATGTAAAACTTTTTGAGGACAAAGAAAAAAAAGTTATAAGAGAAGATCTGTTTACAGAAATTGCAGAAAACCTTGTGAAAAGCTTTAGAGAAGAAAAAACAGATAACGGTTTCAAAAAAAAGAAAGGTAAAGGAACTACACGATCTCAGCTTCGAAAATTTTACAATCACGTACTTTCAATTAAGAAAAGAATTGACTACAAAATGGATAGTGACCCTGAAGTTTTCAAAAAGGAACTTCCCTACATCAAAATGCTAAAAGCAAGGGTTGAATATGCGTATAGAAAAAGGGATGCAAAGGTAAACGAAAATTTTTTCAATTTTATCAATACATACGTTGATGTAATTAAGGATTACAGGGATTTTGAAGTTTTTTGCTATTTATTTGAGGCAATAGTTGCCTACTCTCAAAAATATTTAAGAAACTAAACTAAGAAGAGGTGAAGTATGAAGCTAAAAGAAATAAAAACTATCGAAGGAAAAATAATTTTGGAAACAGGGCTTCACATTGGGGCTGGAAGTGATGAGATAAAGATTGGTGGGATTGACAACCCGGTTGTAAGGGATCCCCTTACAGATAGGCCCTATATCCCCGGTAGTTCCCTTAAGGGAAAGGTAAGGACGCTCCTTGAGTGGTATCTTGGGTATGTAAGTGAAGATGGAAAGCCATATTCCACAACAGATTCCAAAAATCCCATTGCAAGAATCTTTGGGAATGGAAGCAATGAAAAAGATTATAAAGGTGGTCCCACAAGGGTTTCCTTTTCAGATTGTAAGCTAAAAAATGCAGAGGAATTGATTGAGAAAAATGCCCTCACTGAAGATAAAACTGAGGTTTCAATTAATAGGTTAAGTGGAACAGCAGGCAGTGCAGGTCCGAGGCAGATGGAAAGGGTACCAGCAGGTGCAGAATTTGAATTTAAGATAACCTACAAAGTCTTTGACAAGGGAGATGGCGGAGAAACTGATGAAAAGTACTTTGATATTTTACTTGCAGGTTTAAAACTCCTTGAAAATGACGCCCTTGGTGGAAGTGGTTCAAGGGGATATGGGAGGATAAAGTTTGTTTTTTACGATAAAGAGATTGAAAATAAGTTTAAAAAGATAGACCTCAAAAAATCGGAGAATAGCGAAGATGGCAAAAACAATAAAAATTAACATAAAACCAACTTCAAATTTTAAGTCAAAGCTTCAAAGTGACACTATCTTTGGGATGTTTGCCTGGGGGTATAGATACCTTTATGGTGAGGAAAAACTTGAGGAAATTTTAAAGGATTTTCTAAAAAACCCTTTTATTGTCTTTAGCGATGGATTTCCTGAAAACACCCTTCCAAGACCAATTTTGATCCCAAGTGAAGACTTTGACCTTGAGAGGTTGATTGTTGAGATCCTAAATGTGGAAAAATCAAAAGCTTACAAAATTGAAAAGATTCTTAAAAAGGTTGATAGGGTATATCTTAAAGAGTTAAAAAGGTTTATTGAAAAAAATAAGGTAAGTGAAGAGGATGTTATAAAGACAATTTTAAATAAACCAGAAAATAGCAATCCTGATAAGATTAAAAATTTAATTAAAAATTTGAAGGGAAGAAAGGGCTATAAAATCCACAAGGTTCTTAAAAATTCAGTAAACAGGATAGAAAATAGGACAACGGGAATGCTCTATCTCTCAACTGAGTATGCTTTTTCATGCGATAAGGTTGAAATCTATGCAAAGTACAATGAAGATGTGATTAAAAAAGATGAGATTGAAGAGGTCTTTAAGTATATTGGGGAAACTGGTTTTGGAGCTGATAAATCAACGGGAAAGGGTAGATTTGAACTTTTGGGCATTGATGAAGAATTTGATATAAAGGATAGACTTTTACCAGAAAAGAACAGGGACAAAAATGGGTTTGTTTCCCTTTCCTGTGGGCTTCTTTTAGATGGGGATATAAAGCTCCATGCGGGTAAGACCTTTACAAAGTTTGGAAAGGCAGGCGGAGATTGGGCAATTACTGGAAACCACTTTAAAAATCCGGTTATTCTCTTTGCCCCAGGCTCAACATTTTACATAGAGGAACAGAGAGAGTACTACGGAAATGGGACAGATAAGGTTTTTAAAGGGAGGTTGGGATACCACAGTGGCTACATGCTGCCCCTTTTTATAAATTTACCCAAGGAGATAAATTGAAATGGGAGGAAATTTTGATTTTAAAAATTACAGACTAAAACTTGAGGTAATTTCCCCAATACACATTGGAACTGGAGAAGACTATGAGCCGGTGGATTACATAATAAAAGATGGAAGACTTCACTTTTTAAAGAGATCTAAGGTTGCTGATGAAATTTATGAAAGGGGAAAGTTAGAGGAATTTTTGGATGTTACCAATAGGGGAAATTTACTTGAGATTAGAAAGTTTTTATACAAATTTATAAGTGAAAATTTTAGCCATGATTTACATGATTTAGTTGAGTTTAGCGTTGAGGTATCAAAAATTTTTCAAAGGGACTATGAATATAAACTCAAAAATAAAACCAATGAAAGGGATATCAATTGGCTTGGTGTAAAAAAATTGCTTTATACTAAATACTTTAACATTCCCGTAATTCCTGGAAGTTCAATTAAGGGTGCTTTAAGGACTGTTCTTGATGTTAGGAAGAAAGTAAAATTTAATGATATGAAGTTTTTAAAAATTTCAGATTTTAGGCTTGTAAAGGGAAATTCGAAAATAGACCTTGTATTAAATCGTAAAAGAGACAACAGAAAGGGAAGGGGCATCCCTGAATATCTTGAGTTTTTTAAACTAGGAACAATTTTGATTGGGGAATTTTCAGTTGGAGAAGGTTTTCCAGTTAAATTTAGAAAGATTGTAAGCTACATAAATGAATATTTTAAGGATGTTTATACCACTGAAATTTCTGAATTTGACTATAAACTTGATGGTATTGATTTTAATGGTGGTTCAAACTCATTTTACATGAAACTTGGAAAACATACAGGAGCCTATTCAAAATACTTTATGAAAAAGGGGAAAAGGATGCTTCAAAAAAGCTTCTGGAAAACAGCAGAGGATGACCTTCCCCTTGGCTGGGCAAAGTTTACACTTATTGATGGGGACAGTCCTGAAAATGTTGGATCTGAAATCGAGGAAAGAAAATCCATTGGGGAAAAAACGAAAAACGTAATCGATAAAAAGAAAAGTGAAAAGGCAGATCCTGAGGATATAAAAAAATTGTTGGAGAAATATAGCAAAAATAAATGAAAAAGATATTGCTTTTTTTAAACCACGAAATGACAGATTCACAGAGAAGTGAACTTGAGAAAAGATTTAAGGTAAAGGAAATTATAAATCTTCCAGAAAATTTAAGGGAGATTTTAAGGGATGTGCCAGGGGATCTATTTAGTTCAGATAAGATAGTGGAAATTGAAAGATTTATAACCTCAAATTTGAGTAAGGGTGATTACATATGGGTTCAAACTGAGTACGGCCTTACATGTTATCTTGTCTCCCTTTCCTTTAAGATGGGTTACATTCCAATTTACTCCTTTACAAAAAGGGTTTATAATGAAAAAAAATTGGAGGGTGAAAAGATTAAAAGGGAACACATTTTTAAACACATTGAATTTAAAATTTATAGGAGATGTGAAAAATGAAACAGTTTTTATCCTTTTTGGGAAAGAGTGATTATGTTTTTTGTACCTATTTTTTAAGGGATCCTGAGAAAAAGGTTGAAAATGTTAAATATGTTCAGACTGCAACTTTAGAACTAATTCAAAATGAGGGTGTAAAATTTGACAGATTTACTTTTTTTCTGACAGATGAGGCAAAAAGTAAAAATTGGGAAGGTTTAAAAAATGAGTTTAAAAAACATATGATTGATTTAAATTTACTTGAGGAGGTCTCAATTCCTTCTGGAAAGGAGGAGAAAGAAGTATGGGAACTGTTTGACATAATCTACAAAAATATTAGAGAAAATGGAGAAATCTACGTTGATATTACCCACTCCTTCAGACACCTTCCAATGTTTTTAACTGTGGTATTAAATTACGCAAAATTTTTAAAAAACATTGAGGTTAAATTTATAGGTTATGGCGCCCTTGAGGCAAAAAATGAGAAGGGGCTTGTCCCAATTTTTGATCTGACACCAATAAATGAGATCCAGGAGTGGACAATTGCAACTGAGAGGTTTGTAAAATCTGGTGATGCAGAAGAAATCTATAGTAAAGCGGAAAAGATAAGAACAAATTTTTTCAAAAAAGGAAAATTAGATTTAGAATACTCAAATGCCATAAGACATTTTTCAACCTATTTAAAGGGACTAACAGAGGACATTCTCACCAATAGAGGACTGACAATAATTTCAGGAACAAAGAAAAAGAAAATCTCAGAAAATATTGAAAAATTTAAAAATAATGACACTAATTTAGTATACAAGTTAAAGCCACTAAAAAATTTAATAAACAAAGTAGATGAAAAAATTTCACATTTTGAAGATGAAGAGTCTTTAAAAAATATATTCGGTTCGGTTAAGTGGTGTATCGACCACAACTTGATCCAGCAGGGAATAACACAGCTTCAAGAGGGCATAATAACAGCACTCTGTAAAAAATTTGGCTATGATTTTAAAAAATCAAAGGATAGAGAATTTTTTTCTGGTATTTTTAACGTGATTGATAAACCGGAAGATAAATGGAAAAACGAAGTAGGTAAAAGAAGGGATGAGGCAAGGAAAATCTTAAATAAAAATATAATAAAGAAACTAAGTAAGCCATATGACAGACTATCAAAATCAAGAAACGATATAAATCACAGTGGTTTTAGAGACAACTCAATCAAGGATGGTAGTAAATTTAAAGATAAACTGGAAAAAGATTACAAGGAGATAACAAATATCCTCAAAGAGGAAGGAATAATATGAGCTATTACTACCTGTTAACAGATGGGGCAAAGCTTGTAAAGTCAGGGGAAAAACTTCAACTTAAAAAGGAGAAAGACATACTTCACACAATTTTCCCCCACAAAACTGACCAGATTGTGATAATTGGAAACATTGACATAACAACACCGGCTTTAAAACTAATTATGAAACACCACATAGATACAGTTTTTGTAAGTAAAAATGGGAGATTTAACGGTAAACTTGAATTTCAGAAAAAGAAAAACGTTTTTTTGAGGTTAAAGCAGTATAAACTCTATGAGGATGAGAAATTTAAGCTGGAGTTTGCAAGGAGTATCGTTATTGGAAAATTAAAAAATCAGCTCACATTTTTACAGAGGCTTGGGAGGAGAAAATCTCAAAGTGTGGCTGTAAAGCCTTCGGTAGATGGTATAAAAAAGTTGATAGAAAAGGCAGAGAATGCAGATTCAGTTGAATCACTTAGAGGTTATGAGGGGATGGGAAGTAAATACTATTTCAAAGTTTTTTCAAATGGGATAATCCCAAAGTTTGCCAAATTTAATGGAAGGAGCATGCATCCTCCAAAGGACAATGTAAATGCGGTTTTAAGTTTTCTCTATACCATTTTGTTTTACAGGGTGGACGGACTCCTTGAGGCTGAGGATCTTGATCCCTATATCGGTTTTTTCCACACACTTGACTATGGTAAAAGGACATTGGCTTTTGATCTGATGGAGGAGTACAGAACGCCTCTATGTGATATGTTAACTGTAACCCTTTTTAATCTTGGAATACTTAAAGAAGAGGATTTTATAGAGGTCATTTTCTCACCTGAAAATATTGACTTTCCTGCGGAAGTTGATGAAGGGGATGAAAAAAATATTGACGTTTTCGGTGAAAAGATTGGGGTTTTACTCAGTAGAGATGGTATAAAAAAGGTCATAAAACAATTTGAGAAAAAACTTGAGACGGGATATATCTATCAGCCTCTTAATAGGAAATTGAGCTATAAAGAGATTATCCACCAGCAGATTAAACATTTTAAAAGGGTTGTATCAGGTGAAGAACAAAGCTATAAACCAATTTTTATAAGGTAGAAAATGATTTACATGTTTTGTTATGACATAAGGGATCCAAAGAGGTTGAGAAAAGTTTCAAAGAAACTTGAGAGCTTTGGTATAAGGGTTCAGTACTCATTTTTTCAGTGTGATATTTCAAAGGAAGCAAAGGAAAAATTAAAGAAGGAACTTCTTGAGGAACTGAATTTGGATGAAGATTCCCTTTTTATCTATCCCCTTTGTAGGAGTTGCCTGAGAAATGCATTGAATACAGGGAGTAATGAGATAATTGAGATTAAAGATTTTGAAATAATATGAGTCATTATTTGATAATTTACGATATAAGGGATGAGAAAAGGCTCAGAAAGGTTTCAAAGAAGATGGAGCCCTCTGGAATAAGGGTTCAAAAGTCTGTTTTTGAGGCTGAACTTAACGATAAGGATTTTAAAAGATTACTTTTTAGTATAAGTGGTATAATGAAAGAGGAAGACAGTGTAGTTTATTTTAAAATATGTGAAAAGGATTGGCAGAAAAGGGAAAAGTATGGTGTAGGAAGATATATTGAACTTGAGGATGAAAACTACTACATTTTGTAGTTGCTCTTTGACAGCCTTTTTTTTCGCAGGTCATTTTGAGATATATATTTCAAAGATGTAAAATTTACTGTATTTATTGATTTTAAATGACTTTTGTGATATTTTTTTGAGATTAAGTTTAAGTGGTTGGCGATTGCCGTAAAATAAGGCTTTTTGGTGATTTTAGGTTAAATGTTCTTTAAAAATTACAAAAAAGTGAACAGATTGGCGAAATGCAATGTTAAAAGGTTTGAAAAATAAGAGATTAGAGAGGAGGCTGAAAGAAAACCTAAGACCTGCAAAGGGATTGCGACTTTCATTCATATTATCAAAATTAAGAAAAACTGTATCATTGAAAGAAAACCTAAGACCTGCAAAGGGATTGCGACTAAAGGTGTATCTTGTGAATAAAGTTTATATGATGTTTGAAAGAAAACCTAAGACCTGCAAAGGGATTGCGACTTTTTGCTTGTTGTTCTAATTTTGAAAATTCAATAGGACTGAAAGAAAACCTAAGACCTGCAAAGGGATTGCGACAATAAAGATAAATCATTTATAAAATCTTCAGTCTTGAAAGAAAACCTAAGACCTGCAAAGGGATTGCGACTTCATACTGCCTCCTATTATTTTATTTTTTTCCTGAAAGAAAACTTAAGACCTGCAAAGGGATTGCGACCATGTAAATGTAAGTTGTATTCCCCCATCTGGTGCTCTTCAGAAAGAAAACTTAAGACCTGCAAAGGGATTGCGACACTTTTTTATAAAAAGAAATTGAAAAGCAGGAGAACCAAGAAAGAAAACTTAAGACCTGCAAAGGGATTGCGACGTATACTTTTCAAGAAACTCAATAACAGTTTTAATATTTTCTTTAGAAAGAAAACTTAAGACCTGCAAAGGGATTGCGACCCCCATCTTACAACTTCCTTTCCTTTTTCTCTTGCTGAAAGAAAACTTAAGACCTGTAAAGGGATTGCGACTGCTTAATTAAATTATTTTGGGAGGGTTAATGAACAATGGATAAAAAAATAGATAAAATTGTTGATTTTATAGCAAATATTACTAGCTGCTATTTATCTGGCATTAATCTACATCTTCCTGAGTGCTATTTTTAAGGCGATTTTTAAATAAAACAGGGTGAGAAAAATTTTAAACCTTAACAATAACCACTTCTTTATTTAAACTTTTAGCGTATTCAATTGTAAACTTTGTCCCCTTTGATTTTCCATCCCAGAAGGCTATTACCAAATCTGAATTTTCCACAATTTCCCTATTTCTAACTATACCTGCCCTTTTTCCAAACCTCTTCCAATCGGGTTTAAAAATTTTTATTGGAATATTGTGCTTTTTTGCATATCTCTCTGCAAGATTATCTGTCCCCTTTACTCCACCTGATACAATTTCAGTTATTTTGTCTTTATATTTATCAATTTCCTTTTCAAACATAGAAAAATCATTGAAATTCCTTGAGCCAACTATTGCCACTCTCAACTGTTGTCTCCTAAAAATACTGTGTTGAATCTTATTTTACCAGACTTAACTTAATTTTTTAAAGCAATCTTAAATATTACAATTTGCTACTTTTATTTCATTTTTTATATTTCTATGTTAAAATGAATTCTAAATTACCCTTTAAGGACAAAATTTATGGATGATATTAGAAAAACATCAGAAAATGGGAGGAATTTCTTTGAAAAAATTCTCTATTCCCTTCCCCTTTTTAAAGGCTATCTTGAAAAGGAAAATAGGAGAGAAAGTGATAGGATATTAAGGGAGTACATCGTTCAAAACCTTTTCAGTCTAAAGGAGAAACTTATATCCATTTCAAACCCATTTCTCAAAAAATATGGACTTGAAATTATGAATGATATTAGCAATCTTACAAATGAAATTGAGGCACTTAAAAATAAGATTGAATTTGCACCACACGGATACAGTGGATTTTTTGATACTGTTAAAATTAACACACCACAACTTGACTATGTATATCAACTTGATAGCGAAATAGTAAACTTAATTAGTGATCTCTTAAAAAAAATTGACCCATTAGATAGTATGCCAGATAAAGAGAGTACTGAAACACTTCTTAAAAATATTTTGTTAGATGTTAAAAATATAGTGTCAAAATTTGATGAGAGAAACAATTTCCTCAAGGGAATTAGATAAAAATTTTAAAGAGGTAATATTATGGCTTTAGATGTAATACAATTTTTTGATGAATCTGGAAAGGTTGTGGTACACAGATGGCCTGAAAGTGGCTCAGGTGAAATAATGCTTGGCTCTCAATTAATAGTTCAGGAAAATCAGGCTGCTGTATTTTATAGAGATGGTAAGGCACTTGATGTATTCTACTCAGGAAGACATACCCTTACAACTCAAAATCTGCCACTCCTTAATAAACTGGTAAACTTACCCTTTGGTGGAAAATCCCCATTCAGGGCTCAAATATACTTTGTGGCAATTCACACATTTTTGGATATGAAGTGGGGAACAAAGGAGCCAATTGTCTTTAAAGACCAGCAATTTGCGATGATAAGACTTAGAGCCTTTGGAAAATATTCATTTAAAATAAACGATCCACAAACCTTTGTGGGAGAAGTGGTTGGAACATCAGGGGTTTATACCACATCATCTATTGAAGATTATTTCAGAGACTTTATCACTGCAAGATTAAATGATGTTTTAGGTGAAAACTTAAAGACTATTTTAGAATTACCACAATATTATGATGAAATTGGTACCCTCACAAAATCTCGCCTTTTTAACGATTTTAAAAAATATGGAATAGAACTTGTGGATTTCTTTATTGCCTCAATTACACCACCTGATGAAGTTCAAAAGATGATTGATGAGAGGAGCGGAATGAGTGCTGTTGGAAATATGAATGAATTTATGAAGTATAAGGCAGCAAAAGCAATCGAAG
>JALULU010000241.1 GCA_027040585.1 Acidobacteriota bacterium
CCTGTTAGCAGAGGACTTGCAAAAGTTGCCACCTATGTTAAAGAAGTCAGGAGAAGGCATAAAAATGTTATTTTAGTTGACAATGGAGACACAATTCAGGGAACCCCACTTACATATTATTTCGAGGTTATAAAAACCAATGTGACAAATCCAATGGCACTCATTATGAATTACCTACATTATGACTGTGCAACTGTTGGAAATCACGAATATAACTATGGACTTGATGTGCTTTTTAAATACCAAAAAGATTTGCACTGTCCACTTCTATCTGCCAATACATATAAAAAAGGTGCAAAGTGGCCTTTTTTTAAGCCATACATAATTAAAAATTTTGATGGTGTAAAGATAGGAATAATTGGCCTTACAACAAGTAATATTCCTAACTGGGAGCCCAAAGAGCACATAGACGATTTAATATGGAAAAACACTGTGGAAGAAGCACAAAAATGGGTAAATTATTTGAGGAACAAAGAAAAGGTTGATGCTGTTATAATTGACACCCATGAAGGATTTGGAGCAGATTTAAAAACAGGAAAGCGCAATGACAGTTATTATGAAAGCAAAGCATATTTTATAGCTAAAAACGTTAAGGGGCTTGATGTACTACTTACAGGACATGCACACAGAAACATACCACCTTTTATGCTATATGGGGTACTTGCATCTCAGGGAAGCTGTTGGGGTAGATATGTAACACATGACGTTCTTATATTTAAAAAAATAAATGGCAGATGGAAAATTGTAAAAAAATATGGACACAATATCAGAATGAGCAACAAAATTCCTCCAGATCCCGAGGTAGTAAAATTAATAAAGCCTTACCACCAGGAAGTTTTAAAATGGGTTAACTCCATAATAGGATATGCAGAGGCTGATTTTACAACAGACACTGTTCAGGTTGAAGACAACCCACTTATGGATTTACTGGAAAACGTAATGAGGAAGACAGTTCATTCACAGATGGCAATGGCATCCTTTTTACCTGCTCATCCAATAACTTATAAAAAAGGCCCAATTAGAGTCAGAGATATTTTTTCCTTTTACATGTATGAAAATTCACTTGTAAGTTTAGAACTAACCGGAAAGGATATAAAAGATGCCCTTGAACACTCTGCAGAATATTATGACAGTGAATTTAGCTGGGATCCTGTAAAAAATATGTTAAATTTGAAAGTAAATCCCAAGTTTAGGCATTACAACTTTGACACACTTCAAGGTGCATCATATGTTATAAATCCTTTAAAACCTGTTGGAGAAAGGATTGAACAGCTATATTACAAAAACCGCCCAATAGATCCCAACGAAAAATTCTCTGTTGCAGTTTCAAGTTATCAGGCAAATGGCGGTGGGCAGTACATGATGTTTAAAAGGGCAAAAAGGCTTGCAAAGGATCCATCAGATATAAGAAATCTTATAATTAAATATATTAAGGCAAAGGGAAAAATCTTTCCAGAATGTGATCATAACTGGTATTTAAAGATTCCTGTAAAGCTTATTAAACCTGTATGGCACAAAAAAAACAAATAAACCATTTTTTATTGTAGGAGCGGGAAATCTTCCTGCTCCTCTTTTATCAATTCAACGTTAGTTCTCTTACATCTATTCTATACTTTTTAAGTAAACTAATTAATTCACTGGTCTTTATTTTTTTATTATTTTGAATTTTGCACCTTTCCCTTAGTATGTACGGCAAATGTTTAGCAAAACTAATATACGCTTTTAATAATGTAAGTAATAGCTTAAAACCTCCATTCTCATCTCTAAATTTTCCTGCAGAACCTTTTCTTTTAATTAATCCTATAAAATTGTAAAAATATCTCAAAAAGGAATAATATGGAGAGAAAAGTATGTATCTGAATGGAAAATTTTTAAACAGCAAAAATAACCTATTTCTCTCTACAAGCATAACCTTTGTAGGTGAAAATCTGCCAGCTGTAGAAGAATGCTTGTGATAGGCTATGCAAAAAGGTAAATATACCGCTTTATACCCAAGCAATCTTGCTCTCATACCAAGGTCAGCATCATCACCATATGCAAAGAAAACAGGGTCAAATCCACCTGTTTTTTCAATCACTTCCCTATCAAAAATTGCCGCCGAACCGTCAGGCCAGATT
>JALULU010000242.1 GCA_027040585.1 Acidobacteriota bacterium
GATATGGAATATTTCCATAGATAACTGTATTCTTTAAATTTTTTAAAGCCCTTCATAACTTCAATTTCAGCATTTCTAAATTTCCATACAAGAACTACAAATAGGCAGAGTAAAAATGAGCCTACTGTGAGAGAAATGTTTCCAAAAATGAAATCCATAATGTCTAAAAATCCTTTACCTTTATATAATTTTGTAAGTGGAGGAAATGCTCCAAGGGAAAGTAGTGAAGGTATGCCAAGAAAAAGTGTAATAATTGAAGTTATAAAAACAGCCTTTTTCCTGCTGAACCCCTTTTCGTCAATAAGGTAGGATACGGGAACTTCAAGAAGTGAGACTGTTGAGGTGAGTGCTGCAATCGAAAGAAGTGCAAAAAAAAGCGCTGCTACAATTTCACCAAGTGGCATTTTGATGAAGATATCTTTAAGTACAACGAAAACAAGTCCTGGACCGCTTTTTGAAGGTGCCCCTCCAATTGCAGGAAATATTATAAATCCTGCCATTACTGCAATTAGTGTATCAAAAAATACAACGTAAAAGGCAGATGAAACAAGGTTATCTTCATCATTTAAATAACTTCCATAGGTCATCATAGCCCCCATTCCAAGGCTAAGTGAGAAAAAAGCCTGTCCAAGGGCGTAGATGAATGTTTTTGCGGATACCTTTGAAAAATCGGGAATTACAAAAAATTTAAGTCCATTTAATGAGTTTTCCAGTGTTAGAGAACGTACTATCAGAATCAACATTATAATAAATAGTACAGGCATTAATATTTTTGTCATTTTTTCTATTCCACCGGAAATACCTCCTGCTACAACGAAAGCAGTGAGTGCCAGAAATATTATAAAGAAAATTGATTGAAATGGAGCATTTGCTACAAATGTGGTAAATTTTACATTATTTAAGGAGTATGTAAGTGATTTAAAAAAATATCCCAGTGTCCAGCCAGCAACCACAAGGTAGTAAGAAAGTATACCAATGCCAGTTATTACCCCAAGGTATCCAACTAAACCCCATGTTTTACTTGGTGTAATTTTTTTTATAGCACCAACGGGGTTTTTCTTACCATGTCTTCCAATACTTAATTCCACTAACATAACAGGAAAGCCTATTAAAGCTACACATAGGAGATATATTATTAAAAATACTCCACCTCCATTTGAACCTGTAATGTATGGAAATCTCCATATGTTTCCAAGACCTATGGCAGAGCCAGATGCCGCCAGTATGAATCCAAGTTTGGAACCCCACTGTCCTCTCTTAGTCTTAGCCATTATGTCCTCCAATAAATAAGTTATTGTAAGTCGTCAGCCTGTGATATTATACTATATTATTAAGGCCTTTTAAAAAAATTGTGTACTTATTATGGATGAACACAATAAAAAAGAAATTGAAAGTCAGGTTATTTTAAAGGAAAAAATGGCTTCAATGGGAAGACTCCTTGCTGGAATTGCCCATGAAATAAAAAACCCCCTTAATTTCATCTATGGGAATATTGATTTTTTACAGGAGTATTTCGAGAATGTTGAGAAATATTTAAAATTTCTTGAGGGCAAATTATCTGAAAATGAGTATAAAGATAAAAAAGATAAATTAAAGATTGAGGAAATAGTTGAAGATTTTAAAGAGATTCTAAATGAGATGAATGAAGGGGCGGAAAGGATAAAAAATATTGTAGATGATTTGAAGGTGTTTTCAAGAAAACCTTCTGAAAAAATTATAACTGCAGATATCCATAAGGTTATAGATATGGCGCTTAATTTACTCAGGAATAGGTATAAGAGAAGAATCAAAATTATAAGGGATTACTGTGAAAATGGGGAAGTTGAGGTTATGCTTGGGAAAATTGAAGAGGTATTTTTAAATATTTTATCAAATAGTATTGAAGCAATACCTGATAAAGGTGAAATTAAAATTACAACTCAAAGGGATAAGAAAAATCTAATAGTTGAAATTTCTGATAATGGTATTGGGATGTCAGATGATATAAAAGAGAAAATATTTGATCCATTCTTTACCACAAAAGATGTAGGGGAAGGAACTGGATTGGGGCTCAGTATAAGTTATAAAATAATTAAGAGTCATGGGGGTGAAATTGAAGTTGAGAGTAA
>JALULU010000243.1 GCA_027040585.1 Acidobacteriota bacterium
CAATATGGCCAGACTTTGAAAGAATAGGGTCTAAAAAGAATGGTAAAAATAACTACTATATAGATTTTAAGGAAGTAAAACCTTATTTACCACTAATTTTAGAAAAGTATGAAATCACCTTTTTTCCATCAGAACACACAGTACCCACCTATGGAATTAAAATTATTAACACGAAAAAGAAAAAGGGGGTAATATTTTCTTCAGATACGGTATCACTTGAAAATCTCATACGTGAAGTAAATTCTGACAACAGAATAAAAACAGCTTTCGTTGAACTTTCATTTCCAGATTCCTTTAAAAATATAGCTTTAGACTCCAAACATCTATATCCAGAAAAACTT
Source organism: Acidobacteriota bacterium (assembly GCA_027040585.1). Classification (GTDB taxonomy): domain Bacteria; phylum Acidobacteriota; class JAAYUB01; order JAAYUB01; family JAMOQF01; genus JAMOQF01. The sequence goes on from JALULU010000243.1 coordinate 342, forward strand.
TTTAATTCTCTTTCAAGGATTGAAAGAAAAATAGATATTTTTTTAATACACTTTAAAAAATCTTTTTTTAAAGAAATTCAAGAAGATTTGAAGAAATATGATTTTAAAATTAAACCTAAATTTCTATACCCTGGAGAGGAAATAGAAATTGAGTAACAAAGAAGACTATATAGAAATATTCGGTCCCAATTTCAATAAAAAGATTTTTCTCAAAAATTTCCCAAATGACAAAATAAGCATAGGAAGATATCCCACGTGCGATATTGTACTTCCAAGTAATGAAGTTTCAAGACATCATGCCATCTTAACCCCTGTTGGAACTTCTTATTTCATTGAAGATAATGGCAGCGCAAATGGCACTTTTGTAAATAATAATTTGGTAGATAGAAAAAAACTGGAAAATGGGGATGTAATTAAAATAGGAGATTTCACATTAAAGTTTTTCTCTAAAGAATCTGAAGTAAACTTAAAAGATAATTTTGAAACCAATAAAAATAAGACCTTTGCAATTCCAGTCTCACAGTTAACAAAACTTGAGCAAACCCCCATTCTTGAAAGAATAGCCATCGAAACACAGCTAAAGATAATTGACGTAATTCTTGAAGCCTCTAAAACATTGTTAAATTCTGACAATTTGGGTCTTGTCTTAGATAGAGTAATGGAACTTGTGTTTAAGTTTTTAAATGCAGATAGGGGCTTTTTGATGCTATATGATGAGGAAAAAGGTGAATTAGTGCCAAAGGTTACAAAGCACAAAAAAAACAATAAAGAAGGCATAACCTTTAGTAGAAGTATTGTAGATAAAGTATTTAACGAAGGAGTTTCTATTCTAACAGAGGATGCGACATCAGATGAAAGATTTTCTCAAATTGAAAGTGTTATTATTAAAAGAATACACTCTTGTATGTGCGTTCCTCTCTGGATTAATGAAAAAATTATTGGAATTATTTATATAGATTCCATCATTTACAGAAAGCAATTTAATAAGGTAGATCTTTATCTTTTATCGGTGATTGCGACACTTGCTGCTACAGCCATAGAAAAATTTAGATTAAATTCAGAACTAAAAAAAGAAAAAAAGATAATAGAAAGACTTGGGAGATATGAATCTCCAAATGTAATAAGTAAAATAACTTCTACTACAGAAGATATATTACAATTTGTAAAACCTGAAAAGAGGGAAATAACTGTTTTCTTCTGTGATATTGTAAATTTTACTGCTTTGACTGAAAGGGTTTCCCCTGAGGAAATTTCGAGAATATTAAAAACTTTTTTCAATATTATTACTGAAATCGTATTTGAAAATGAGGGCACCCTTGACAAATATATAGGTGATGCTGCGATGATTATATTTGGAGCGCCTTTCCCACAGAAAGATCATGCTGATAAAGCTCTGAAAACTGCCATAAAAATACAAAAGGCAGCTCAAGAGTTAAATATCTCTGATAAATTTGAAAATAACTTCATGTTAAGAATAGGAATAAATAGTGGTATAGCTATGTGTGGAGATATTGGTTCAGATAGACGTTTAGATTATACCTGTATAGGTGATACTGTAAATTTAGCAAGTAGGTTGGAATCTCAAGTGGCAAAACCGGGAGAAATTGTTATTGGAGAAAAGACAAAAACACTGTTAATTGAAAAATACTTACTTGATAAAATAGGACCTGTTAGAGTTAAAGGGTTCTCGAATGAAATAATTGCATATAAGGTGAGATATTAAAATGAAAAAATGTCCAAAATGTAACACAGAAAATGAGGACAACTCAAAATTTTGCATTAATTGTGGAGCCGACCTTTCCTCAATAACAGAAGTTGTGCCCAAAGACGATAAAACAGAGGTTATAACAGACGATGCCACAAAGACCATTGAGATAAGTGCAAAAGAGACAGAAACAAATGTGTCAGATATTTTTAAGAATTCAGGGATCTGTCCAAATTGCTTTTCACTAATAGACGATAAAGAGGCAAAACGGTGTCCTTTTTGTGGGTTTAATTTTGTGGAAGGAAAAGAAGAGCCTCCATCTACATTTGAGAAAGGAAAGTCAAAAAAAGTCTTTCTTGTGGTTATAATAGTGATTATTTCCTCTATTTTCGTCTTAGGTTTATTTACACTATTAATTACAAGAAAATCAAATGAACCATCTAACACAGTAGAAAGCAGAGTTTCAGCCATTAAAAAGGCTAAAAAGGTTAGCGACAAAACTAAAAAACTCATAAAAGATGGCAATCTTTACGAAAAGCTAAAAGAGTATGATCAGGCAATTATATGCTGGGAAAAAATATCAAAAAACGATCCAGGAAATCTGGAAGCCAGCATTCATCTTAGTAAACTATTTTTTTTAAAAGGTGAATATGACAAAAGCTTAAATTTTATAAAAAAGGTACTTGAGAGGACCAATAATGACCCAGAAATCTTTTTTATAAAGTCCAAAATTGAAATAAAAAAACGGCAATATGATGAAGCGGAAAAAGATTTGAAATCTGCAATAGCACTATCCCCTGAGAATAAAAAATATCTATTTGATTTGTCTAATTTATATATGAGCCTTGGCAAATATGAAGAAGCCTATGAGATTTTAAAAAAGTTAAATGAAATGGACCCTGACCAGGAAGAAGTATTAAGAAACCTTGTTAAATGTTCAAAAATTCTAAAAGATGAAAATGGTACCAAAAAGTATACCGCCACATTTGAAGAAAAATTTCCAGAAGAAAATAAGAAATTAGAAATCAGTAAAAAATTTTCATCAGAAAACATTAAACCTGAAGAAAATGAGGGTGAAAATTCTCTTTTACCTAAGAAAAATAAAACCGTTTCTCAAAATATAACAACTGAAGAGAAGAAAAATCTTCCAACAGAAAATCATTTTATTTCTGTAACTGTAAATACTCAAGCAGTTGCAATATCTGGAGAAACCTGTTCCGTTGAAATTACACTTGGAAGTCAGAATTTCCACGCTTCATGTTCAAATCTATTAACTATAGACAATTTAAAACCGGGAACATTTCCATACAATATAACAGTTAGGTACTACAACTTATCCACTGGTGATCTTGAAGAGACATATTCTGGTAGTGGATTTATTGACATAAGATACAACAATCAAAATTTATATGTTAAAATTATTGGGGGAAAAGTAATTTTAGAGTGAGGCAAAGCTATGAAAATGGAAAATTTTTTAACAATTCTAAGATCAAAAACAAATCCGGATTTACCACTCAAAACCTCCTTTGAAAAGGGATTCGAATTATTCTATAACTTCTTAATTGACACCTTCAAAAGAAAAGAGGAAGAGGTGGCAATTTTTATCTTAGATGATAGAAACATACTAAAATTCCTTTACCCAATTTATCTACGCAAGGCTGGAGCGATACCAAAGGACTATAAAAAATCCTTCGTTTGGAGGTTAATAAACGCTCAAAAAGGAATAATTGACAATGACTTTAAAACGGCAATTCACTTGAATTTCTTCGAAAATGCGAAGGAAAAAAATAAATCTCCTGAGCCTATAGAAAAAATAATGGGACTACCTTTAATAAAAAACGATAAAGTATATGGTGCAATTGAAATCAGTAAAAAAGGGAAAGATGAAATATCTGCTTGAAAAGATTTTACAAAAAATGATCTTAAAAAATTAGAAAAAATAATATCTAAAGCAAATAATCATCTTTATTCAGCATATGAAAGGTTTATTTTAAAAAAGTCATAATATCTCTTTTTTAGATATATAAACCCTATCTAAAAGAATCCCATCAAGCCCTGAACTTTTAAAAGTGTTGTAAGCATTAATTGGTTTATAAACTATTGGATATCCATGTAAATTGAAAGAAGTATTTAATATCCCACCTCTACCACTTAATCTTTTAAATTTTGATATTAAATCGTGATATTCTGGATTAAAATCCCTTCTAACCATTTGAGGCCTTGCAGTATCGTCGTATGGATGTAGTCCTCCCCTTAAGTCTTTCTTAGCTATTTCCTTTGTGGGAAAAGCCATTATCATATAGTGGGGTTCATAATCCTTATCAATATCCACATATTTTTTTAAATCCTCTTCAAGGATTGATGGGGCAAAGGGCATCCAGAAATCCCTTTTTTTTATGGCCTCATTTATTTTTCTTATAACACCTTCCTTTGATGCATCTGCCATTATGGACCTGTTACCAAGTGCCCTTGCTCCCCACTCCATCCTTCCAGAACACCTTCCAATAATATCCCCCTTTGAAAGTCTTTCCGCAACAAATTGATTTATATCTTCTCTCTCATACACAAAAAAACCATCTTTTTTTGCCATTTGAGAGACATCTTGAATTTCCTTTTCAGTTATATTCCCTCCAAAATATAAATCCTTTATAGGGGTAAAACCATCTTTCCATCCCATATCAATTGCCGCAAGCGAAGATGCCCCAAAGGGAAGAGACTCATCCCCACAACTTGGGAAAATAAAAAGATCTTCAACTTCTTTAAGAGTTAGTATTCTGTAATTTGCCTTTACATTCATAAAGACACCGCCAGAAAGGACAACCCTGTGAATATCCAACTTCCTTAAAATGGAAAAAATCCATCGGGTGAGTACCTCCTCAACCAACTTTTGTGCCCCGTAGGCAATGTTGTCAAACCTTTTAAAAAGTAAATCCCTTTTAAATCTCTTTATATACTGAAATTTCCAGCAACCACTTTTGTTTACAAAACGGGGAAAACCATCCTCAACGACCTCAAAATACTTTTTAAAAATTTCAAAAACTTCATCCCCATATTTTTCTGAAGAATAGGGGGCAAGCCCCATAACCTTATACTCATGGGACATGGGTTTCATTCCAAGATACCTTGTAATCTGGGTGTAAAACTCCCCCAGGGAATTGTATGTGGATATCTCAACTAACTTTTCTAAATTTCCACCCTTTGCAAGATAAACTGAAGCACAAATTGCATCCCCCGAGCCATCACAGGTTATCACAACACAATCCTTTTTATAAAAGGGAGAGAAAAAATAGCCAGTTACTGCGTGTAATCTATGATGGTCATAGTAAAAACAAGGGGCATCTATTCCAACTTTTTTAAGTCCATCCTCTATCAACTTATTTCTGCTCTTTGAAACCCCAAATTTTTGGGCGTATTTTATCCAGGATGGAGACTGCAGAAAACTCTCAGGTAAAAAATGAGTTCCAAAACCAAACATCCTTTTAAAAAAAGGAGGGGTACCATATTTTGATGGAATTGTTGGGGGAAGTAAACCAACTATTCCAACTCCATCTATTTCATCGGGGGAAAATCCTGTAATCTTAAGACACTCAAGAATACTTTTCTCGGGAAATCCTCCCCACTCCTTAATGTTATTTAATCTCTCCTCTGAAATTGCTGCTATTATTTTTCCATCCTTTAAAAGGGATGCCGTTGCAGTATGCCCATCGTGTATACCAAGGGTTAACATCTCTTTCCTCCTTTAAATATCTTTTCCTTAAAAATTAAAAATAAAAAAATGGGAAGGTGCACCATTACCTTTATTCTCTTTGGCTGCTTTAAAAGTCTATAAAGCCACTCAAAACCTATATCACAAAAAAATTTAGGCGCCCTTGGTGAAAAACCTGAAATTACATCAATACTTCCACCAACCCCCATTGAAATGGGTATTTTAATCCTATCAAGAATGTATAAAATCCATTTTTCCTGTAAAAAGGCTCCCATACCAACAAATAAAAAATCAGGGGGATTTTCTTTAAATCCCTCAATTAAACTGTCAAGTTCTTCTTTTTTAAAATAACCATTTAAATAGCCCATAAATTCCGTGTTAGGATATTTTTTCTTAAGTATCTCCACCCCTTTTTTAACTGATTCCTCCTTATTGCCAATAAAAAAAACCTTTTTTTTCATTTTATTTGAAATATCTAACAGATCAAAAAGAAGCTCAAAACCTGCAATCCTTTTAATTTTTTTACCACATAAAAATTTAACCCCAAAGCAAAGTCCTTTACCATCGCAAAAATTAATGTCCCCACGATTTAAGATATTCCTTAACTCTCCGCTAAAATAACCCTTAGAAACCTTTATGGGATTTACTGCAAAAAGTTTTAATACTTCTCCCTTATTTAGAGATTTTTCACACACCTTTAAAATTTCATCCCTTTCTACTAAATTGACCTCTGTACCAAGTACATTAACCCTTTTCATTTAAAAACCTCAAAAGATAAGAAAGTGCCTTAAAACTCCACCCCTGGGACCATCTCATATAATCAATTTTATTTGTAAAAAACTTACCTTTCCTGTAATAAAAATATCCCCTTTTTTCTGAATAAAAATTATCAACCATGTAGTTAAAAACATTTTTTATTAAAAAACTATTATCTTCAAACCTTTGAAATTTAGTTAAAGTTATTAGTGACTGTGAAATACTGTGAATATCAATGGGATAAATTCTATCGTGATAATATTTTGGTATTCTCCAATCCTCAAAAAAATTCTCCCTATAAAATTTAAATCCCTTTAATAACTTTTCTTTCACCTCTGAAAAGGGGTAAAACTCATAGTATTTTAATATTGAATCAAGTACAAATCCTGTGTGAAAGTTATCTATCCAGTTCTGCATTTTTTTCTCAGCATAAAACCAGCTACCATCTTCATTCTGATGATTTAAAGTATATTTAAAGGATTTATGAATGATATCTTCTATATCCTTTCTCTTTAAAAATCTATTTCCATTTAAAAGGAGTGACGCCCCAAGGAGATTTGAATTGTGAATCATTGTATTATCAAGTGGGGTATAACTAAAACACACTGTATCTCCTTCAAAACTCCTATTTATCTCTTCAAATACAAAAAGGGATGAATCGATCCCAATTTCTTTAAATTCTTCAACTTTAAAAACCTCATATGCCTTAAAAAGTGCATTTCCTATAAAAGATGTATTAACTATTGTTGGAGTTAAGGGTTTAAGATAAAAAACCCTGCTCTGCCACGGAAAATTATATCCCCAGGAAAAATGGCTATATTCCCCTGATCTCAGTTCCTTTAACTTTTCTAAAATCTCAATTGCAATATCCTTTCCATCTAAAATTCCAATCTCACTTAAAATTGAAACCCCTTCAAGAAGTAATCCAAGTGTCTTTGGATTTACACCCCTTTTTACAAAAAAAATTTTTCTCAAATTTATTGGAAGCCTTTTAAAAGCTTGTGTATAGACAATCTTTAAATATTTACTTTTGAAGGATAAAAAATTCAATATTGGACTATTTAGTGCATCATAGGGGTCATACCCAGAATATTTTTCGCCCCTTATTTTATTTAGAAGTTTTAAGGTTATTTCCTCAATAAATTCCTTTGAAAACCTATCCATCAATCTCTATCTCTTTTCCCTTTTCAATTGACTTTAAAATCCCAAAGGTAGCAGAAGTAACGTTTAAAATCTCACCATAGGGAATTGGGGAATCTCCACCATTTTTCACCCATTTAAAAAACTCATTCATTTCTTTAGAATAGCCCTTATCCTTAGAACCTGAAATTTTCCTCTCTTTCCTTCCTAAAAGGGTTAATTCCCTAAAATCATTTAAAAATGCTGATTTATTGTGTGTGTGAATCTCAACATACTCCTTTTTTATTTTTTCACTTATCAAGTTTGTGTATAAAATAGTTCCTTTAGACCCCCTATCAAAATCAACATTTATCAAAAAATTGTCCCTGAATTTTCCATCAACTCCTTCTATAACCTTTCCAGAAACTCTAACTATTTTCTCCCCAGAAATATAGACCATAAAATCCAGAAAGTGGCATATCTCAGATAAAATCCTCCCACCACCTTCATCTGTGTAAATCCAGGAATCATCAGGCAGAAAACCACAGTTTACCCTGTAGTAAAATGTTAAAGGTCTCTTCCTCCCATCAAAAAACTTTTTTGCCTCAATTGAATATCTGGAAAACCTTCTATTAAATCCAACCATAAATCTGTGATCTTCCTTAAGAGCCTCTTTAAACTTGTTAAATTCTTCTTCATAAATTGAAAGGGGCTTTTCAAGGTAAA
>JALULU010000244.1 GCA_027040585.1 Acidobacteriota bacterium
TTTCTTATTTTATCCCTCATCTTCTCCATTGAGAAAGGCTTTATGAGGATATCAAAAGCACCTTCTTTTATTGCTTCTATTGCAACCTGACTTTCACCCAAAGCAGTCATCACCAGAAAAAGTTGATACGGTTTATGTGTTTTACATTTTTTTATTAAATCTATACCACTCATCCCGCCCATTTTTACATCAGTAATAATTAAATGGAAATTTTCTTCCCTACATTTTTCAAAGGCCTCTTCTCCACTTGACACATCAACTATTTCATAATTATCCTTTAAAAGAGCTTCTTTGAGAATTTCTCTTCCAATTTCGTCATCATCTACAATTAAAATTTTTCTTTTTCTAACCATAATTCTACCCGAACTTCAATTAAAGAAAATTATATCAGAGGATATTTTCCAAATGGAGAAAAAATCTCCAGTTGGAACATTTTTCAACTGATAATCTATCTATTTTATGGCATATAATTTGCTTAATTACTGTATGAAAGTATTTTTAAGGAGGAAAAAATGGGAAAAATAATAGGAATAGATTTAGGAACTACAAACTCAGTTGTTTCGGTAATGGAAGGAGGGAATCCTGTTGTAATTCCAAATGAAGAGGGAGCAAGGACAACTCCTTCTGTGGTAGCGTTTACTAAAGACAATGAGAGACTTGTGGGACAAATTGCAAAGAGGCAGGCTATAACAAACCCTGAAAATACAATCTTTTCCATTAAAAGATTTATGGGAAGAAAATTTTCAGAGGTACAGGAAGAAATAAAATTGGTGCCTTACAAAATTGTTTCAGGTCCCAATGGAGATGCCAGAGTCGACATTAAAGGAAAACTGTATTCACCACCTGAAATATCAGCAATGATTTTACAAAAATTAAAAAAAGCTGCTGAAGATTATTTAGGTGAAAAGATTACTGATGCAGTTATCACCGTACCAGCATATTTTAATGACTCTCAAAGACAGGCAACAAAAGAAGCAGGTCAAATAGCAGGTCTAAATGTCAGGAGAATAATTAACGAGCCAACTGCTGCAGCTTTAGCATATGGTCTTGATAGGAAAAAAGATGAAAAAATAGCAGTATTTGACTTTGGTGGTGGTACATTTGACATAAGTATATTGGAAGTGGGAGAAGGAGTGGTAGAGGTTAAATCCACAAACGGCGATACACATTTAGGGGGAGATAATATAGACCAGAAAATAATGGAATGGCTAATAGAAGAATTTAAAAAGGATCAGGGAATTGATCTTTCCGGCGACAGGATGGCACTTCAAAGATTGAAAGAAGCAGCAGAAAAGGCAAAAATTGAACTTTCCACAATGATGGAAACTGAAATAAATCTACCATTTATTACTGCCGATTCAAGTGGTCCAAAACATTTAAATATAAAATTAAGCAGATCAAAACTTGAACAGATGATTGAAGACATATTGCAAAGAACCATTGAACCATGCAAGAAAGCACTTGAGGACGCTAAGTTATCACCATCTGATATTGATGAAGTCGTTTTAGTTGGTGGTTCAACAAGGATTCCAAGGGTACAGCAACTTGTTAAGGAATTCTTCGGAAAAGAACCTTGTAAAGGCGTAAATCCAGATGAAGTTGTCGCCGTTGGTGCTGCTATTCAAGGTGGAGTTTTGGGTGGTGAAGTAAAAGATGTTTTATTATTAGACGTAACACCTCTTTCCCTTGGTATTGAAACATTGGGAGGAGTTTTTACAAAATTAATAGAGAGAAATACCACCATACCAACTAAAAAAACTGAAATATTTACAACAGCTGAAGATAATCAATCAACTGTTGAAATTCACGTTCTTCAGGGAGAAAGACCTCTGGCAAAGGACAATAAAAGTCTTGGAAGATTTCAATTAAGTGGTATACCACCAGCTCCACGTGGTGTTCCACAAATAGAGGTGACTTTTGATATAGACGCAAATGGAATTTTAAACGTATCTGCAAAAGATAAGGCAACCGGAAGAGAGCAAAAAATCACAATTACCTCTTCAAGTGGATTAACTGAAGAGGAAATTAAGAAGATGATGGAAGAAGCAAAGAAATTTGAAGAAGAGGACAA
>JALULU010000245.1 GCA_027040585.1 Acidobacteriota bacterium
AAATTTGTGCTCATCTGGAAATACCACTTGGAAAAGCAAAATTGACAACTTTTTCTGATGGAGAAATATATTTTCAAAGTGAGGAAAACGTCAGAGGTCGAGACGTATTTGTAGTCCAGCCCACATCTTATCCTGCCAATAGGAATTTGATGGAGCTTCTTATAATGATAGATGCCTTAAAAAGAGCTTCTGCTTCGAGGATAACTGCTGTTATGCCATATTACGGGTATGCAAGGCAGGATAGAAAAGATAAACCAAGGGTTTCAATTTCTTCAAAATTAGTGGCTGATCTTTTAACTGCTGCTGGTGCAAACAGAATTTTGACAATAGATTTACATGCTCCTCAAATTCAGGGTTTTTTTAATATTCCAGTGGATCATCTTTTTGCAACTCCTATAATTTTAGACTATTTATCTTCCAAAAATTATGAGGATATAACTGTACTGTCACCTGATACTGGAGGGGCTGAAAGGGCACGTTTTTATGCAAAACAGCTAAAGGCAGATTTTGCCCTTGGAGATAAAAGAAGGGTTGAAAAGAATGTGGCTGAAGTTATGAATATAATTGGTGAAGTTAAGGGCAGAACAGTAATAGTTGTTGACGATATGATTGATACTGCAGGTACAATGACTGAAATTGTGCACGCCGTTGTTGAAAAAGGAGCTAAGAGAGTTGTTGCAGCTGCAACACATCCTGTCTTAAGTGGCCCTGCAATTGAGAGATTAAAAAATTCCCCTTTAGAAGAAGTAATTGTGGCAAATACCATTCCTATACCTGATGAAAAGATGTTTGAGAGGTTAACTGTTCTTTCTGTTGCACCACTTTTGTCAAAAGCAATAAAATCTATTCATTTTGAGACTTCAATAAGTTCTCTTTTTATATAAGTAAATTTAAGTAGAGGTGTTTTAAAATGGGAAAAGAAATCATAAATGTTTCAAAAAGGCGGGACCTCGGTAAGAATGGTTCCAGAAGAGTGAGAAAGGAAGGGGGAGTCCCCGCAATAATTTATTCTGTGGATGTAGAAGATCCCATTCCTATCACGGTGGAAAGAAGAGTTATAGATAGGATACTCCATAAAAAAGGCGGTAAAAATCATATTCTTACTTTAAAAGTTGACAATTTAGATGAATATAATGTAATAATCAAAGATTTTCAACTTGACCCTATAAAGGATACTCTGGTTCATGTAGATTTTTTGACTGTTAAGGATGATAGACCTGTAAAAATTAAGGTAGGACTTGAGACAGAAGGAATTCCAGTAGGTGTTAAAAATTATGGGGGGATGTTGGTTAAACTTTTGAGAGAAATCCCTGTTGAATGTCTTCCAGGTGATATTCCAGAAGAAATAAAAATAGATGTTTCTTCTCTTGGGATAAATGATGTAAAGAAAATAAAGGATATAGATACACAGAATAAATTTAAGATTTTGATGAATTCTGATGTTGTAATTGCCATTGTAAAACCAACAAGGGCAACAGTGGCAAAGGAAACTGCTAAAACTGAAACAGAATAGATGAGTGGGTAAAGAAATAAAGACAATTTTTGGTCTTGGAAATCCCGGCGTTATGTATGAGAAAACTCGGCATAACGTCGGTTTTATGTTTATAGACCATGTTTTATCAAAAAAACCTCCATTAGAAACTATAAATAAATTTGAATCGGAAATTTTTAAAACGAAGTTTTTTGGGAAGAATGTTTTTCTTGTTAAACCTCAGACTTTTATGAATTTAAGTGGAAAAGCATTTGTTAAATTTATAAATTATCATCATATTTTACCTGAAGAGAGTGTTGTGGTCTATGATGATATTGATTTACCTATTGGAAGGTTCAGGGTAAGGGAAAGAGGTGGACATGGCGGACATAAAGGAATGATGTCAATTATTGAGATGGCTGGTACTATAAATATTCCAAGAATAAGGATTGGAATTAATAATAGTGAGGAGAAGATTTTAGACCTGGCAAATTTTGTTCTTTCTCCATTTGAAGAAGATGAACTTATTTTAGTAGGTAAAGTGTTGCAAAAAGTTTATGAAGCGTTTAAAATTATCTTCCACAAAGGGATAAGTTTTG
>JALULU010000246.1 GCA_027040585.1 Acidobacteriota bacterium
GATGTATTAAATATAAATTATCTGTATTCAAATTATTTTCACTTTCAATTTCCTTTGCGAAAATTGCCTTATAACTTTCACCTAAATGCTTATATTTTAAAATAATAAAAGACTTATCAACATTACATTTTCCTTTTACATAATAATTATAAAACGCTTTATATTTATCATTTATGTTATCCTTATATTTTTCTAAAAAATCGTAAGAAATTTTTTCAAAATTAGTATTTTCAATACCATAAGTTGGTACTTCAGAAAAACTCCATTTTATTTTAGGTGGTTTTTCATAATTGAACACCATCAATCGCTCAATATTTAATATATCTGTTTTTTTAATTTGATATTTTTTTTCTAAATATTCAGGAAATTCATCTAACCAAGTATCTAAGATTTTTCCACCTTGTAAAATTCCAGAAGCATCATTAGGATTTTTTAGTTTACAAGGGAATTTTGCTCCACATTTTTCACATTCAATAACTATCCCCCCTTTATCGTTAATTCCACCTACAAATTTTCCTTCACTTAATCTGATTTTGTTATCACATTCTGGATTAATACATTTTACTATATACATAATATGAGTTACTTCCATTTCTTTTTCCCTTGCTTACAACGTTTGTGTATAGTTATTGTTCTTATCCCTCCCATTTGGTGGTATAAACACAATTGTTTATATTTTTCCTTTAGCAATCATTTTCTCCCATTCAAATAAATCATCCATCGGATTTTTTATCTTATCAATAGCCTTTTTAGATACATGTGTGTATATTTCAGTAGTTTTTGAACTATTATGCCCCAATAATTCTTGGATATATCTTAAATCAATTCCGCTTTCTACGCTTCCTAAAAAATGGGTAGCAAAACTATGCCTTAGCATATGAGGAGTGACTGTTTTTTGTATTCCTGCTTTAACAGCAGCCCTTTTTAAAATATTCGCAACACTTGTCGGAGAACACATTCCCCCATTTTGCCCTTCAAAAAGATACTGTTTAGGATGATATTCTTTATAATATTGCCGTAATAGTCGCAATAGGTTATTCGATAGCAAAGAGATTCTATCTTTCTTTCCTTTTGCACCATTAATATGGATTACAATTCTTTCAGAATCAATATCTGTAAGTTTTAGGTTTAATAACTCGCTTCTTCTCAATCCTGCTGAATATATCAACATAAGAATACATTTATGTTTAATATTTTGTGTTGCGACAAAAATTCTTTTTATTTCATTTTTACTTAACACCTTCGGTAATTTGTTTTCTTTTCTGGGACGATGAAGTTCATAGTATTCTTCTTTTCGCCCTAATACTTTCTCATAATAAAACTTAATTGCATTTATCCTCTGGTTTTGTTGACTGATAGAAATATTCTTTGATTTTATCAGGTTTAAAATATATGAGTTTATTTGGCTTGTTGTTATATTTTCTAAGGTTTCGTCCTTAAAATAGATACAGAAATCTTTAAAGTAACTGCAATAGATGTCTTGAGTATTTTGACTGTATCTTTTCTGAATCAACAAATCTTTATACTCTCTCAATATTTTATCCATATAATTTATTCCTCTCTATTAAAACAACCACGCACACCTGCCGCTGTGGAGTGCTATTAGATCTATAATGAGTTTATTATAAAATTTTTAGATTGTCAAACATCTTAAAAAGCAGATATTAAATGGGTACAAACATATTAACCACCTAAATAAGATTAGGTTTATTGAGTAAAATTCTGTACAATATCATTTTATTCCAAACTCATATATTTTCAAAATATTTCAATAATCCCTCTTATCAAAAAAATTAGAAAAATAATGTTTTAAGTAAATAATTATGAACAAAAAGCAATCATAAAAGTAATGTTTTGATAATATCTATATTTTTAATCAAGTTCCTAATAAAATTTTTCAATTCCAGGTTGCTCATTAGTTGGAGGTAAAGTAACACTCCCAATTATTATTTTCCCTGCCATCGTCCCAAGTTTCTCTTTTGCCATTAAATACTTTTTCGGTTTGTAACGGCACAGGGAAAACACCATCTTCGTTGGCAAGAATATCTTCTTT
>JALULU010000247.1 GCA_027040585.1 Acidobacteriota bacterium
ATAAATAGAACTTCTTCTAATGGATATTGTATCTTCCCGGTATCTACTCTATAATCTGGTATTGTCTTTAAGGACTTTAGTAATTCTTTTGCTTTTTTATATGCTTGTTTCATGATATACCTTTTTTTGGTTTATCATACTAATTTTTTCCTATAATCTCTCTTTTAAGGTTTCTTTTATTTTTCATTGGAATTGGCTATTTTTGCATAGTTTAATACATGACCATTATGGGGATTAAGTTTCATCAATTCTCTAAAACTTTCAAATACTGATTCTATCGGTAATGATACTACTATTCCTAATAACTTAGCCATATCACGAACAGAGTATTCAACAGACCCATCTTTTTTCCCAAGTTTTACAGCTCCATCTAAAATGAAATAATACCCACCTACGAGCTTTACATCATCTCTTAAAATAAGCTCAGTAGGCTTTTGAAGTTTTTTATAAGAAGCTTTAGGTTTAAAAATATCTTTGGGATATTCTACAGGCAACCATGCATAATCTTTTAAAACTTCTAATATATGTTTTCCTTGATATAGCATAGGTTCGAAAACTTCAAAATCATTAGCAATATAATTTGCTAACTTAATAGCATCATCTTTATCATCTTTTTCTACAATTGTCTCTACTTTATAAAAAATATGTTTTGACATAACATGATTATTTGCACCTAACTCATAAAGTAAATTAGTCCAATCATCCTGCACTTCTTGGTCATTAAAGGCAATAGCTTTATAAGGATTGTCATCTAAAACATCAGCTAAATTAACATTAGGAATATAAACTTCACCTATACTCAACAAAACAGATTCATCTTGATTAGTAGGAATAATCTCAGAATTTTTCAAGTCATGCTTAATTTCATCATTTATCTCATGTTTGATATCTCGCCACTTCTTAGAAAACCATTTTAAAACCTGCCTTCTAGAGACCTGGTCATCACTATTTTTTAAAAATGGAAGAATAATATTCTGCATATAATTATTAATATTCTGTTCAGCTATACCCATTTTTTGATACAAGCTATACAAAGCTACACCCTCCTTAGCAGCAACAAGTTCATATTCACCTTTAAGGCTTTCTATATGTTCCAATGGCTCAAAATTTGTTGGTAAAAATAAATTTATAGAAGTGTCTTTTGAATATATATTATCTTGAGCAGTTTTAATAAATGGTATTGCATTTAGTGCATCCTTTTGACTTTCATCCAAATCATTAAACCATGATATGTTTTCGGAAATAATTTGTACAACAAACTCTCTAATATCATTTACTAGCAGAAAATCATGTTCATGCAATACCAAGAGATGTTCAATCATACTTTTTGGTGTTAATTGGGTAATTAACCCTTCAAACTTTAAAAGTTTCTTATAAATATCGATATAGTCGTAATGGACAAAGTTCATTTGAATAGCAGCATAAAAATGTAGATTATTTTTTCTATCTTCATCTCTAGGAATAAATGGTGAGAAATCTTCAATATTACTGTTTAACGTAGTAAATGTTTCATCCTCTTGATAAACAATTTTAAGCTGCTTTATTTCTTCTTTAGCATCTATCAACTCATCTTCTTTTGAAAAGCTAATTAGATCAACTACTTCAGTAATCCATTCCTTCGACATCTCTTTTTCTTCTATATAGGAATTTAAAAGTATTATCTTATTTTTTAAAGTTGGCATAATCCAGCTTGAAGGTAAGTCTTCTACATTCTCACCAATAGATTCGACTATATCAATATCTATAAATAAATGTTTTTTACCTTGAAAAAGTGATAAACTTGGGTTTTCATCAAAAAAAGTATCTATTCCAACTTTACGAATCTTCCCATCTAGGGTTAACTCAAGTGGTAATCCATTAATTAAATTATAATCTTCACCATTATCGGCACAATATTTTATTATTTCTATCAACCACTCTTTTTTCTGAAGCATAACAATTGATATCGCTTCCAAGGCTACAGGGAACTCTAAATTTTTTGATTTTTCTTCTAAATATTCTCTAACATACTCAGGTGTTAATTCAACTAATTCAATGCTAA
>JALULU010000248.1 GCA_027040585.1 Acidobacteriota bacterium
CCCCACTCCTTAATGTATTTCCCATTTAAATCCCTTTTTTCAAAATCAAATTGACTAATATACTTCAAATCAACATCCAGTCCTTTAAGTGCATCATAAAGACCACTCCTCTCGTAACAACTCTTGGGATTATAAAGGCTATAATCTGCAACAATCACCTTTTTTGGATTTATTTTTAAAACCTCTTCAACAACAGCTTTAACCACCATTGGATTTGTATCAGCTGCCTGGAGTGGTGATCTGTTAAATCCAATATTTGGCTTAACTAAAACAGTTTCTCCCTCTTTTACAAAATTTCTCATCCCACCAAGGGCATCAATTGCCTTTTTTGTCATTTTATAGGGGTCATCGCCAAAAATCTGGACAACATATTCAGGATAATTTGAAGTTCTCTTATCAGGATTACTCAGTGCTTTTACACCCTTATTTTCATTACATCCACTTAATAAAACTCCGGAAATGGACAAAAGACCAATATCAATTATGGCTTCCCTTCTTGTTATTTTCACTTTTTTCTTCCTTTTTTAATCTTAAAACAACAATCTCTTCTTCATTCTTATTCCGTTTCAAATACCCTTTAATAATCCCAAAAATAACCCCGGCTATTATGGACATAAATAAAAGCAAAAAAGCAAGGGCAAATCCATTTAATATTAGATCTGTATAAGTAAAATTGTCTCTTCTAAAAAACTTTTTCATTTTGTTTTTATTCTCAATTATAAGTGAGGAAATTTTCATAAACACTTTTCTATCTTTAATATTACTCCAAAAGAAAAAACCTCCTTTTCTATAAAAGAGAAATCCATATTTTTTAAAAATTACAGGATTTATTTTATTTTTTGTTATAAAAAAATCAACATTCCCTTCTTTAACCCTAAACAAAACGTGTAAAAATGGAATAAAATCTTTAAATTTCTCATTTTCATCATAATCTTTTAAAAATTTCTCATTTGAATAGTATCTACAAAACAAAATTGGATAGGGAAGGTTTATAACCATTTCAAAAATTTCAGGTAAATTCTTTTTATGGGGATACTGTTTTAACATCCACTCCAAATACCTTATTGAATTTATTTTTAAGATATCCTTAAACTCTGAAATGGTTAAAAATTTTCCAATCCAGACATAAATTTTTTCACCCCTAACAAATCCACCATGATAAATTTCAAAAAAACGGGATGAGGAATCAATGAATGTGGTAAAAGCTGAAAAGGAATCCATCTCACTTTGAAACTTGTAGATAACTATTTTAACAGATTGCCCATTAAATTTCCTTATTACTCCTTCCTTACCAAGTAAACCACATTTTTCAAAATCCTTCAAATGGGGGAATACAAAGGAAATTTTCTTTTTTGGAGTTTCTTTCTTTACCCTTCCATCGTAATAAAAGACTTCTCCAAACAAATGGGAGAAAAAAAATAAAAAACTAATTAATAGAAGCTTTTTTCTCAACCCTGCCAACTTCCTTTAAATATTTATAAATACCGTAATATAGCGCCCTTGCAATTTTATCTTGATTTTTACTATTTGATACGATTTTTGCCTCCCGCCTGTTACTTAAAAATCCTATTTCCACAAGAATACTTGGCACCTGCGTCCCTATTAACACAACAAAGGGCGCCTTTTTAACACCCCTATTTTTAGCATATGGATCAAGATGTTTAACGGTATTCCAGAGAGAACTGTTTACATCAATTGCAAACCTTCTGGACTCCTTTAACTTTTCACTTAATGTTATTTTCTTAATGACATCTTGTAATTGCCCAATATTTTTTTGAGATAGAGCATTCTCATATGCTGCTATTGAAAGTATTCTCCTATTTCTTGTAAATCCAAGGTAAAAGGTCTCTATCCCGGCAGCCCGATCATTTCTACTTGAATTTGCATGAATTGATATAAACAGGTCAGCATTATTCTTAGTCGCCACCAATGGCCTTTTTTCAAGTGGAATAAAGACATCCTTTTTTCTGGTCATAATAACCTTAAGTCCAAGTCTTTTTTCAAGTAAAACTTTTAACTTTTTTGCAATTTTGAGG
>JALULU010000249.1 GCA_027040585.1 Acidobacteriota bacterium
TCCATCCTTAGTTGAAAAAGTCGCACCTAATAGGTGAAAGTGTGAAGTGTGACTTTTTCGCTTTAAAGTACCTAATTATAGAGCAAGTTAGCTTGTTGTCTAATTTGGTATGGAATTATTTGGGTTCCTATTATAACTTGTTTTTTTATCAATAAAAATGTTAGACTATATAAAACTATTTTATGAGGAGAGTTAAGATGCTGATAAATATTGAGGAATATGATATTGGAGTTTCATTTTCAGGAAACGATAGAGAGGATGTAAAAAAAGTAGTATCTCTTCTTCGTCTTAATAATCTTAGAGTTTTTTATGATGAAAATTATACTTTTTCAAATCTAAGAGATGAGTTGTCCGAAATATATACAAATAAAGTAAAATACTTCTCTATTATTTTTATGTCAAAAAACTATAAAGCAGATTACTCTTCTAATCAAAATAATTATACAGATATGGAACGAAAAGTTATTCAGAGTGTAGGATTAAAAAAAAGTGATTTTATTATCTATGCACGATTTGATGATACTAATATTGATGGATATATTGAGACAGAATATGCAGTTGACTTAAGAAATATTTCTTTAGAGAGTTTCGTAGAACATATAGTTAAAAGAGTAAATAAAAAAATATTCCAAGAAGCACAAGAAAGAAATCTTAAAGAGGGGCATAAGTCACCTTTAGAATGGATTATAGGTTGGAGTGGGACTGTAAATCCACCTCAAAAACCACCTAGACACAGATTGCTTAATAAAGTATTTGTTGAGAATGATGTATATCAAAAAAAGTTAGATGAACTTCTTAATGGAGGAAAAAGGTCAGGTATTACAGGTTTTGTAGGTATGGGTGGTGTAGGTAAAACTTATACAGCACAAAAAATTTGTTGGGAATTAATAGAAAAACATAATTGGGAAGTTTGCTATGTTGTTTTATTGGAAAAAGGAACAGAAGAGGTATTAGATGATTTATTAGATAAATTTGGGTTAGCTTTTAGAGCAAATTTATCTCTTCAAGAAAAAGTAACAACTATTCAAGAGTTTTTTGAGAAAGCACATCAGGCTCTTCCTAATCTTTTAGTAGTATTGGATAATGCTGAAAATTTCCCTAATTTAAACTTACTGCTTCTTGCATTAGGAGATGATACTCCTGTTTTAATTACATCAAGAACAAAAGAAATGTATATTAATTATGATGAAATTAAACCTTTGGAAAAAGAAAAGGCAGTTGAATATTGTAAACAGATTCTCTCACAAGAAGAAATTAGTGATAAAAAAAATGATATTGAGTGCCTATCATTATTATCAAAAGATTTAGGAGGACATCCACTTGCTCTGAGGTTGGCACTCTCTAATTTTTCTCAAAATTTTATGGCTATGAATAGAAAAAATCGTTTTTGTAAATTAAGAGAAGAGTTAAAATTAAAGGGAATAGTCAATATTTCTAGCGATGTAGCACTTTCTAATACAGTAGATGAAACTATATTACATAAAAATATTATATCAACTTTTGAATGGACATACAGAGAATTGTCACATGAAGATAGAAATATTGAATCTCATGGAGCATATATACTATTGCCAATTTTATCGATTTTAGGAACAAGTCATGTAACATCAACTCTATGCAAGAAAGCTATTAAAGAGCTATTAGATAACTCTAAAGAAGATTTAAAATGGGTATCTGTTTTAGAAGTTTTATTAAAAAAAGATGAACTATTTGAAACTTCTATTAATATATTAGCAAAATTATCATTATTAGAGATACTTAGTGATGAAGATGAAGATGTATTTGCGATACATCCTTTAATTAGAGAGTTTGCATTAAGTCACTTAGAAAGATATTCTAAAAAGAGGCTTGTTGTTGATGAAGAGAATGATAAATATGTATATTATAGGAATGATATTTTAGGAGTTTTAGAAAATCATGAAAATTCTAACAACTTATCAACACAAGAAGTAAAAATTATTGAATCTGATAGAGATTATATTTTATTGCCTAATGATACAGAGGTTTATAATGTAGCAATAGCAATATTGTTAGA
>JALULU010000250.1 GCA_027040585.1 Acidobacteriota bacterium
GAAGAATTTATTTTAGAGGTCTCCAATAAAGATAGATATGAAAAGTTACTAAAGAAAATAAATTCCTTAAGTCGTGGAAAACTTTATTCAGTTGAATGGAATGTTTCAACCAACAAAGTTATTCAAATGGATATTAAAAAAATAGATGAAGATGGTTTTGTAATGATATTTGATATAAAGGATATGTTTGATATAACTGAAACAACATTAAAAATTTATGAAGAATTAATCAGGAGTATTTTTAAAAAGGTGAATGGATATTGTTGGAGTGGTATTTTAGAAGAGGATTATTCCCTAAAGTATTTATTTGTTGTAGGCAATGTTAAAGGAGTTACAGGTTATAACAAAAATGAGTTTTTAAATAAAGGTATGGATCTTGTTTTAAAAGATGGTATTGAATTGAGGAAGAAAAACTTTAAAAGGTTTATATCTGAAGAAATTATTGAGAACAAATTTAAGATTTTAACCAGAAGTGGTGAAATTAAGTGGATTCACGAAACCGTTATTCCAAAAAGGGATGAGAATGGTGGAATCTCTTATTTATTGGGTATTGCCTTTGATATAACCAGAGAAAAGATGGAAAAGGATAAGATTGAAGAAAGAAAGAAATTTTTTGAGAAAATTTTTGAAAGTATTAAGGATGTGATAATAATAACGAAGGAAAATGGTGAAATAATTTATTTAAACCAAAAGGCTAAATCTTTTCTTTCAAATGTTTCTGAAGAATTGAAAGGTAAATTAATATATGAAGTTTTTGTAAATTATGACATTGAAAGTGGCTATGATATTAAAGATGTGATTGAAAAAAAACTGTATTTAGAAGGTGATGTAAAAGATAGAATTGTTTTAAAAAATGGCAATGAAAATTTATTTTTTGATATGAAAGTTATTGGATTTAAAAATGAGAATGGGAATAATATGATTATTTTTCTCTTTGACGATATTTCAAGGGAAATTTTAAAGGATAATCTGGCAAAAAGGGTTGAAAAATTAGAATCTTTAAGTTTATTTGCAGGTGGAATTGCCCACAATTTAAACAATTTGATTTTTAAAGTAAAGGGTTCTTTATCATTATTGGAAAACTATGTTAAAGATAAAAAGGGAATGGAGATAGTTTCAAGATTAAAAGATGCAGCTTACAGTGGAGAAATGATGGGTAATAAATTACTTACTTTTGCCAGAGGTGGCGGATGTGTTAAAAAATCAGAGAATAGTGATGCAATTAAAACTTTGTTAAAAAGAATAGTCAATGATTTAGAAAAAGATTTTGCCTTAGTTTTCAACTTAGAATTTAAATCGGATGATTTTATTGTTAATTATGATGAAAGCCAGTTGTATCAGGCAATTTATAATCTGGTATTGAATGCCTGTGAGGCTTCAAATGATGGTGAAATCGTTATTTCTTGTGAAAAAGCAATTGAAAAAGATGCCATTAAAATATCGATAGAAGATAATGGTGTTGGAATAGCAAAAGAAAATCTTGAAAAAGTTTTCTACCCATATTTTACTACTAAAAAAGGTCATCCTGGACTTGGTTTATCAATTTCTCAGAAAATAATTAGAAATCATGGTGGAGATATTTTTCTAAAACAGAAAGAGAAGGGAACCATTGTTGAAATTTATCTTCCAACAGTCCGAAAAGAGGATAATTTCAAAAAGGATATTTACAAAATAGAGAATAAGAAAATATATGTCTTAGTTATGGACGACGATTCTATGGTAAGGGAAGTTTTTAGAGATATGTTAGAAGAACTTAATTGTGAAGTTGATCTTGCGAATAATGGTGAAATGGCTATAGAAAAGTATAAGGTTGAATTGGAGAAGGGAAAACCTTATGATGTTGTATTTTTAGATTTAATAATAGAAAATGGACTTGGCGGTAAAGAAACCTTTGAGCGGTTAAAAGAGATGGATCCAGATGTTAAAGCTGTTGTTTCAAGTGGGTATTCAGATGAAGATATTTTGAGTAATTTTAAGGAATTTAATTTTTTTGATGTTTTAAAAAAGCCCTTTGATTTAAATGACCTTTCTAAGGTGCTTGATAGGATTAGAAGAAGGGAAGGATAAAAGGTGTGTTGTGGAGAGGTAAAAACCTCCCCACAAGTTAACTGTCTTAACGCATGCCCATACCTCTTCTGCCTCCCCTTCTTCTTTCTCCTCTCATCTTCATTCTATTCATCATCATTTCTCTTCTGAAATTTTCTCTAAGAGTCTTAAGTGTCGCTCTCTGTTCAGGTGTGAGCTGGTCTCTAATATCTAGTTTCATTAAGAAAAGTTCTCTTTTAATTTTAACCCTTAAATTGGCAATCTCGTCAAACATCTGAAGTGCAGAATTTCTGTCGAAATTATTGTTTTCAATTAAAGTCTTGAAATCAAGGTTTTTCTTTTCAAGTTGAGCCTTTAAGTCAATCAATTTATCCATATAGTTTAAAAATATGGAATCAATTTTATTTACTTGTTCATCTGTTAGATTTAACTTTTGAACTACTTCAGGATTTTTCCACCACTTTCCCCCTGGAAGAATAGAGTTAGAGTCGTTCATAATACCTCTTTTGTGCATGCCCTTATGCATACCCTGACCCATACCCATACCATTTCCGTTTCCCATTCCAATTCCAATTCCCTGAGCAATTGCAGACACTGTAAAAACGAAGAATAGAGAAAATAGTAAAATTAATGATTTTTTAAACATAAAACACCTCCTTATGTTTAGGTTAATTGTTAATATTCCACTTGTCATAAGTTGATAAAATATTTACTTCATTATTTTGTGAAATGTTTTCCATTTCGTCCAATAGTTTTTCCTGTTTTAAGTCTGAAATAGAGTAGGGAATTTCTTTTTTTGTTTTATTTAAATCCATTCCAGTCAAGAATATTGAAACTATAAATATAATTGAAGCAGCAATTGTCTGAATTAGTCTTAAGTTAATTTTTTTCCTTTCAATTTCAAATTTTTCACCTTCCAATTTTTCAATTTTATCAAAAACATTTTTATTAAAATTTTCAGGTACTTCTAAAAACTCATCTTCTTCAATAAGACTATTTATTTCTTTGTTTTTTTCAAATAACACTCTACAGGTTGGACACATTGAAATGTGTTCCGCCACTTCCTCATTTAATTTTCTTCCCTTTTTATTTAAAAGAATTTCTTCTTCAAATTTTTCACACATTTTTAATATCTCCCGTAGATTTTTTTGATGATTCATCAATCAATCTAATTAATTTTGCTTTACCCCTATGGATATAATTTTTAACTGATTGAAGGGAACAATTCATCATTTCTGATATCTCCTGATAGCTTTTTTCCTCTTTTATATAGAGGATTAAAGCAGTTCTCTCCACAGGGGAAAGTTCCATTAATTTATTTTCAAAAATCATTTTTCTTTCATCAGAAATAGCCTTTAGTAAAGGATCTTGATTCTCCTTTTCAATCTCAAAATTTGTTTCTTTTTCTTCTAAAAAAAGTTCTTTACCTTTTTTTAGATAGTTAAAGGTCTTGTTTGTGGCAATTTTAAAGACAAAAGAAGAAAATTTACCACTGTTTGTATAACTTTTTCTCTTTAAATAAATTGATACAAAAACATCCTGGGAGAGTTCTTCAGCAACATGAAAATTGTGAATTATCCTAAAAATGAAATTTAAAATTTTCTTCTTGTATCTGTTTAAGATAATTTCAAATGCTTCTCTGTCATCGTGTTCTTTTACTAAAATCATCAGTTCCTCATCCTTTAAATTGTTTTTTTCAATCATTTATTTATTTCTCTTTTTTTCTGTTTCAAGTTTATAAAACAAGTGAGATTAAAAAAGGTTTCATTTTTTAAAAAATTTTTTTAAGGGACATTTTTCACACATTGGATTTTTTTTACAAAGTGTATTTCCAAGAATAACAATCAAGGCGTGAAGTTCATTATAAATATTTACATTTTTTGGCAATCTCTCTTCAAAATAAAGTCTCATCTCTTCATACCATCTGGATTTTATTTTCACTTTAAAACCATGCCTTTCAAGGATTCTTTTTGTGTATGCATCAACAACAAAGATAGATTTATTAAAAGCATATAGTAAAATGGAATCAGCTGTCTCCCTTCCAATTCCATTTACCTTTAATAAAATTTCTCTAAAATCGTGAACTTTTAAATTTTGAAAATATGAGAGGTTAAAATTTTTTTCTTCAAAGATTCTAAGAAGATTTTTAAGCCTTTTTACCTTTATTGAAGGATATCTTGAGGGTTTAATTAATTCAATTAGCTTTTCTTCGCTTGTATTTAATATTTTTTGTGGAGATAGCAAATTTTCACTTTCTAAATTAGAAATAGCCTTTTCAACATTTTTCCAGTTTACCCCCTGTGCAAGGAGTGTACCTATAATTATTTCATATTTAGATGAGGCGGGCCACCAGTGCTGTGGCCCAAAATATTTTAAAAGTAAGTGGAAAAGTTCAATTGGCTCAATATTACAAGAATTCATCTAAAACTATTTCTTCCTCATATTCAGGTATATAGGTATTCCAGCCAAGATGTTCCTCAATCTTTTGAGACATTGCATCTATTGCGTCAGGGTCGCCGTGTACCAGAAAGGTCATTTTTGGTGGTTTTGAGAAGGTTTTTAGCCATTTTAAAATTTCATTGTAGTCAGCATGGGCACTGAAGGTATCAATTTCTTCAATATGTGCATTAATTGGCACATGTTCACCATGAATTTTAATACTTTTTTCTCCATTTAATATCCTTCTTCCCCTTGTGGCATTTGCCTGATACCCCACAAAAAGAATAGTATTTGCTCTTTTTGGAAGGCCAAGTTTTAGATGGTGAAGTATCCTTCCTGCTTCACACATTCCACTTGCAGAAATTAAAATTATTGGCTCTGTGATTTTATTTATGGCCTTTGATTCATCAACAGTTGATGCAATGTGTAAATTACTACAATAAATTGGGCATTTCCCATGTGAGTTTTCAATTATTTCAAGATTTAAATTTCCTTTATGGTCGCAAGAAATTCTTGTTGCCTTTATTGCAAGGGGACTGTCCATATAAATTTTCATATCAAGTGGTATTAAATTCTTCTTCTGGAGCTGGCCAATATGGTATAGAATTTCCTGTGTTCTACCAACTGCAAATGCAGGGATAATTACCCTTCCACCTCTTTTATAAGTATCATTTATAATTTTTGCCATTTTAGGCTCTACGTCCTCGTGAGTGTGTAGTCTATTTCCATAGGTGGATTCGCAAATTAAGAAATCTACTCCATCACCGGGTTCCGGGTCATTTAAAATGTGTTCTCCATATCTTCCCAAATCACCTGAAAACAGTATTTTTATGTTTTCCCCATTTTCTCTTTTTAATTCAAATTTCGCAAAGGCTGAACCTATTATGTGCCCAGCATCAAAATATTTAAACTTTATATTTTTATTTATTTCCTTTTCTTCACCATAGTTAATTGTGTTAAACATTTCAAGTACTCCAAGTGCGTCATCAATTGTGTAAAGGGGAAGGGCGGGAGTATGTTTTGAAAACTTTTTCTTATTTGCAAATTTTGCATCTTCTTCCTGTATGTGTGCAGAGTCCACCAACATTATATCCGAAAGATCTTTTGTGGTGGGTGTGCTATAAATGTTACCGGTGAATCCATATCTGTAAAATCTTGGTAAATATCCAGTGTGATCAATATGGGCATGTGTTATTACTATATCTTCAATTGTATTTAAATCAACTGGAAAGGGCTCCCAGTTAACTAACCTCCACTTTTTCACACCCTGAAACATTCCACAGTCAACCAAAACTGATTTTCCTCTGTGGGTCAAAAGATGTTTTGAACCGGTTACTGTCTTTGCTGCCCCTAAGAATTTTATTTTAGTGGTCATAAATTACTCCTTTTCTTATGTTTAAAATATAAATAGATAGTTAAGTATAAACTGAAAAGTTAAAAGAAAAAAGAAAATTGTTAAATGTGTTTAATGTTTAAAAATATAAAATGAAAATTTTAATTTCTTGAAATATTTTTATTCTTTTAAACAACTACAGTTTATTATAGAAGGAGGAAAGCCTTATGGGTTTTCCTCCAGATTTCAAAAGATTTATATACTGTTTCTATTTTTTCTTAGAAGCATCAAATGGGGTACCTTGAATAGCTCTTAGAGTGTATGGCGATGAATTTTTGATATAAAATACATAATAACCATCAGGTGATGCGCCAGTACAAATTACTGTGTCTCCAAGGTCTATTGGATTTTTAAAATCATCAGCATATTCGTCAAATATCCATAGATTGTTGTCTCCAGTAGATGGTGCATACAAATAGCGACCATCTGGTGAAAATGATAGGGAATAGTGATTTGATCCAGTTGTTAAGGTTTTAACTAACCCAAATGATGGATATGAAATATCATCTATTTTATCGTTATCGTTTCCTATATAAATACTTCCATTATTTGGTGCTTGAATAATGGTTTTAGGTTTCCCTGAAAGGTTCACTGTTATTACGTTAGAAGTATCACTTAAATCTGTGGCAATTAGTCTGCTGTTAGCATAGTCTATAACCATGAAATATTTAGAGTCTTCACTAAAGATGCAACTCCATATATTTCCTGCAGTAGTGTTTATTATCGTCTGGCCGCCATTGGCAAGATCCCATACAAGGTAGTTGGTCCTACTTGCCGCTGCAAAATACCTTCCATCATTAGAAATGGCAGTGCACCAAACACCTGTAAAAGTTGTTGTAAAAGCGGTTTTGTTATAAGTGGTGGTATCTATGCGGTATACTTTGTTGTCTCCGTAATCTGCCACATAAAGACTTTTTCCATCTGGGCTAAGAGCCATATAACCAGTTCTGTTTAAATCTATTTCATTGGTTATGGAATAAGTCAGTGTGTTTATTACAAGAATTTTATCTGTTGGATATTCAGTAGCTACATACATTGTATTTCCATCCTTTGAAAAAAGCATTTGTATAGGGCGGCTATTTAGGTCAAGATGTAAGTTTACCAAACTAAAAAAATCAGGTTCAAATGGAATAACAGGAACACCATTGATTGCTTCAACTTTTGTTAAATCAGAATTGTGTAAAATAATAAACCCTGCTATTTTTCCACTTGCCTCAACAGTGAGGTCATAATCTCCAGATAATGTTTCGTTAAAGTAACTCTGTGGATATCCAATTATTCTTTGCATTGGATTTAGTGTCTGTGTGTTTGATACGTGAACAGTGCCATCGGATTCTACAGCTTTCATTACCACCTGTATTGGCCAACTGTTTACGTTTAGAATTGCTATTCCGGTGTGAAAATTGGTATCATTTTGAAACCATGGAAAATGTAAAACATTTTCAGGATGGGCGAATGATTGTAATCCCCCCATTGAGGTTCCATTGCTCCCACTGTATTCAAAAAGTACTATTGCAGAAACCTTTTGCACCTGACTGGGGTCTTCATTTGAAACCATAATGATTGAACCTGTATCAGGGATTGGATCTGTAAATATGTCTTCAACATTTGCTTTATAAAAGCCATGTGCTGGGATAGTTACTTTTTCATTGGTTATTGGACTTCCACTATCGTCATATACATATAAAGTGACATCTATGTCTTGATCATGTGGATTCTGTATGTTTATTTTCGTAGTCCAACCTGACATATTTGCGTAGTGGGCAATATACTGGGTAAAAGTACAACCAGATAGAAAAATCAAAAGAAGAAGCAAACTTGCTCCTAAAAGGATAAATTTAAATTTCTTAGTCATATAAGACCTCCTCCATAAAAAATTTTACAAAATTATTAATATTTTCTTTATTTATCTAAATAGAAAATAGAAATATTGTAAAATTAGAAAGTTAGTAATTTAAATATATTTACAAATATTTAAAAATATATCTGCCATTATTATTTCATAAAAGTTGCTGAGAAAAAAGTAATTTTTAATATAATTAAAATTTTGATGTAAATTTTATACCAAAATTTGAGATTTACACTTTGTTTGAGTGGAGTTTTGAAGATTAATTTTTTTATTTTTTTATTAAAAAGTTGATAAAGGATTTTGTAAAAACTGAGAAATAAAATGAGAGCAGAAAGTTTGTTAAAAGATCAAGTAAAAGACCCACAATTATTATCAGTACTAAGCCAATAAACATTAAAATCTTTGATAAAAATAGTGGAAGCGAAAATATTAATAT